>NZ_JAPEHY010000021.1:0-91340 GCF_028823715.1 Shewanella sp. K8 | reverse complement strand
CAGGCCTGTAAGCCGACGCAGAGCACACATGGGACTTGTTCGCACCTTCCTTAGCCGCAGCTTCAGCCAATTTCACAGATGTGGTGCGGGATAACACGGACACATCTAGCTGGGTTGAGCGTTAGAAATAGAGGTTTTCGACGGCTTTACCGTCAACCAGGATTTCGCACTTGTCGCCGTTGCTGGATTTTGAGGATTGCACCGCGCTGGCAATAATGCCAAAGGCGCCGCCCTGACTACCGAGCACGGAGCCGAAGTAGCACTTGCCGTCGATCTCCATCTCTTTATAACGGCCACCCAGGTTTTGGGTTGGGGTATATGGAGGGAAGGTGCCGCGCATTATGGGGTCACCGTTGACTGTCAGTTCCAGTTTCTTTTTATCGGAAAAATAGCGTCCACCGAGCTTCAGCGTTTGGCCTTTCACTTCGACGGTTTTTTCCTGGGCTATGATGGGTTGTGGGGTTGAGCTACAGCCTGCCAGCAGTGCGCCGGTACAAGCCAGTGAGGCAAGAGTCAATTTACGCATTAATCCGTCCTTTATTGGATGCGATATCTGTGGGGTATTACTTTTCCGTGTTATCCGCGCCGGATTATAACGTCTTGGCAACAAAAAACGCCAGCATCAAGGCCGGCGTTTTTTATGGTATGGTAGACTGAATCAGTCTTCCAATTCGCTGCGCAAATACTTGAACAGCTCGGCAGAGGACTTGGACTGAGGCCCCTTGGCCAGCTCTTTGTTGGCCTGACGCACCAGTTGCCTGAGTTTTTGTCTGTCCAGTTGCGGGTGCTCCTCCAGCAAGGACTGCACTTCGGCATCGCCACCACTGAGCAAACGGTCACGCAACTTCTCAAATACCTGAGCCTTGGCGGCCGCTTCGTTGTTCTTGTTCAGTACCCGCTCAAGCGAGGTCTGAATCGCCTCGAGATCTTCGTTGCGCATCAGCTTGCCGATAAACTGCAACTGACGACGGAAGGCCTCGGTATTGGGCTTGATGTTTTTGGTTTGCATGATGGCATCAAACAGGGACTCACCCAGCTCAATTTTGGCCAACTGACTCTTGCTCAGCGCTGCCAGCTGTTTGCCCAGATCCTGAGCCTCTTCACTGTCGCGTTTGAGCGAGGTCTTGCTGATATAGTCCTCGTCCTCATCATAAGGCTGTTTAAAATGCTCTGAATCGCCAACTATTTTCATAAAGTCTTTCCTCTGATACTGGCGCTGATTGTAGCATCCCCCTTGGCGCTTCGTCTTCTACGGCAGCAAAATTGATCTGTCGTGGTTATGTGAATAAAGCTGGCTTTTGTTATGCTAGGGGCAGTTTAGCCAATTCAAGAGTAAACCTGTGTCTGCAAATTTTATTGATAGTGAACTGAGTGCGTTGAAAGACGCGGTGGCAATGGCGCTGGAGTATGCCAATAGCCTGGGCACCAGTGCTGCCGAGGTGGCCATCAGCAAGCAACAGGGTCTGAGTGTTTCCACTCGCCTCAAGGAGGTGGAAACGGTCGAATTCAACAAGGATGGCGCGCTGGGGATCACCCTGTATCGCGATGGACACAAGGGCAGTTCTTCCACTTCGGATCTGTCGCCGGAGGCGATTCGCCAGGCGGTTAAGGCCGCCGATGGTATCGCCCGCTATACCAGTGAAGACCCTGCCAGCGGGTTGGCCGACTCTGAGTTGATGGCGAAAGATTTTCCCGATCTGGATCTCTATCATCCCCGTCACACCAGCCCGGAAGAGTTGGCCGAGTTGGCCATTCGCGCCGAAGCTGCAGCGCTGGACAGAGACCCGAGGATCAAGAATTCGGATGGTGCCAGTGCCAACGCCCACAACAGCGTCAAGGTCTATGGCAACAGCCATGGTTTCCTGCAGGGTTACTGCAGCTCGCGCTACAGCCTGAGCTGTGTGGTGATTGGCGCCGAAGAAAACGGCGATATGCAGCGCGACTATGACTATGGTATCAACCGCCGCTTCGACGCCTTGTTGAGCCCGGAGCAGGTGGGGATTAAGGCCGCCGATAAGACGGTTGCCCGTCTCGGTGCCCGCAAACTGGCAACCGGCAAAATGTCCGTGCTATTTGCGCCCGAAGTGGCCACAGGTCTGGTGGGGCATCTGGTCAGCGCCATCAGTGGCTCAAGCCTGTATCGCAAGTCCAGCTTTCTGCAGGATGCTATCCACACCCGGATTTTCCCTGAATGGTTCAGCATTGCCGAGCAGCCGCATCTCAAGGGTGCCCTGGCCAGTGCCAACTATGACAGCGAAGGGGTCGCGACCCGTGAGCGGGACATAGTCCGTGACGGCATACTGGAGAGTTATCTGCTGACCAGTTACTCGGCGCGCAAGCTGGGACTGGTCAATACCGGCCATGCCGGCGGCATCTATAACTGGACGCTGGCCGATACCGGCCACAGTTTTGATGAGTTGGTGCGTTCCATGAGCCGCGGGATCATAGTCACTGAGGTGATGGGCCAGGGCGTGAATATGGTCACCGGCGACTATTCCCGCGGCGCCGCCGGCTTCTATGTCGAGAATGGCGAAATCCAGTTCCCGGTCGAGGAGATCACCATAGCCGGCAACCTGAAGCAGATGTACCGCTCCATGCAGGCGGTTTCCAGCGACAGGGATTTGCGCTCCAGCATCCGTACCGGGGCAATCTTGCTCGATGAGATGAAGATAGCCGGTAACTAAGCCTGCCAAAGACTGAAAGCTCGCAGTTAAGCGCAACGTAGATCAGATAAGGATCGGTTGACCGATCCTCCTGATGAGAGACAATCGGAAACCTGTTTGTAGGTTTCCGATTTTTTATGTCTATTCAAAACTGCTTTGCCGACTTTGGTTATAACTTGGTGAGACGAGAAGCGAGCCAAGCGGCTGTAGAGCATGGTCGAATGCCCAATGAAATCAGCTTTAAGTACGCTTGTCAGTTCATCGCAAGTCAGCTCAAAGTCATGAGCAAAGCGGTGTCACCAGGTAATACGCCGAAGCGTCTAAACAGTCTGCGAGGAGACTTGTCCATCCTGTTTATAGACAAACGCCCTAAGCCAAATCGGCCTAGGGCGGTAAAAATATCAAAGACCCGATATCCTGTTAATCACAAGGCAGCTTCGCTTAAGTGAACTACGTTGCGCTGTTAAGCGGGCTTTTTTATCAACCAGGTGAGGGATTACTGCGCCATGCTTGGCTGTTTTGCGGACGACTTGGGAAGCAGTTCACTGGTGTAACGCTCAATGACCAGGCTAAAGGGCTTGTCATCGGCTCGCAAAAGCAGCGCCTTGTGTTGCAATACAAATGGCGGCAGCACTTTGCTCCCTTGCCACAGCTTCAGGCTCTGGAGGTTTTCTCTCCTGAAGTCCAGTGCCTTGACGGCGGTGCCGAACGGGGTTTTTGTAAGCTGTAACTGTTGATTCATCTCCTGGGTAAGGAGCTCGGGCACATACCAGTTGTCAGCGACAGATAACACTCTATCGCCACAGATAAGACGCACCTTGCGATGGCCTAGTCGGCTTCCCGGCGCCACTTTAAGCTGACGGTAGACCTCCTTGGGAGCATCATGAATAAAATGCTTTTCTCCTTCGGCGCGAATGCTGGCGTCTGTGGCCAGTTGATATTCATCACACCAGTCGCTCAAGGTTTTGGTTGCGCTGCGGCTGGCGAGCAGCCGCTGATCCAGTTGTAACAATAACTCGGATGTGCTCTGGTCGGGAGTGACTTGGGGTGATTTGCTCTGGGCCTTGGAAGCGGGAATTAGCGCCAAGCCACAAAGCAGCATTAAACCGGCCGATATTGTTCTTCGCAGTGGGCATTGTCCTGAATGGCGGGCTGTAGGCATTGGCTGAGTTCTCTTAGGTTATTGCAGATGCTGTTGGCTCTTTGCTCGTCTCCCTGATGCAGCATGGTGAACAGATGTTGCAGTGCCATGGCATTGAGATAGTCCTGATGAACCGGCGGGAAGATATCGGCATCGATTTTGGCCCGTTGCAGGCGTTTTGTTATCGCTTGCTGACTGCTGTGCAGTACCAGCTCAAGGGCGTTTTGCAGGCGCTGCTCCTCTTCGGCCATCAAGGTCATGGCCAAGTCCAGCTGTGCCTGTGGCGTCAACGGCTTGCGGGAAAACATATTACAACTCTTTGCGACCCAAAAGCAGTAGTGTACCCATTAGATGCTGGACTCAGGCTGAATTGATCCAAAATGTATCAATGGAATAGGGGGCAATACTCCTTGTATGAACAGGGGAATTAGGGCACAGCCGCCGCTTGTGATACCTGCTGCATATAGTATTGATAACGCCGCTCGGTTTCACCGCTTTCGGCCATGTCTTGCAAGGCCTGCTGCAGTGCGTAGGCCAGGCTGTCCGGCTGCAACTCCCAAGGGCTGTTGTCAATGGATATCGGCCTGTCGGCAATATAATTTGGATTGGCTCCGGCACTGAAATAACGGCTCTTGCGTGAGAAGCCCAGGTGTCCTTGTCGCCTGTGATCGCAGCAGTAGGGATGCAGTTTCAGCCCGTGCTGAGGATGGGTTTTCAGCCAATATCTCAGGGTTGATTCATCGTAGACATAGAAATCACCCTGATGCTGTTTGAGAAAGGCTATCGCCGAGTCTGTGCTCATGTCCGGAGGCTTGCGCACTATCAATTTGTCCGGTAAACCACCCAGCTGATAGCTGCCGGGGGAGATAAGCAGCACCAGCTGCTTATCCACCAATTGCTGCAACGAGGTGATGTCACTCAAGTCGGCGCGGCTGACGCCGATATAGCGTTCAGACAGGCCGTTGGCGATGAAATGCGCGTAGTCGTGGCGCTCTTTGGAGAAGGCCAGCCCGGGATAGAAGTCGATATTGCCCTTGGCAATTTCCCAGAGAATGCGCTTTTTCGGCGCTCGTACTACCTTGAGACTACAACCTATTCTTGCCGCCGCCTCTTGATACAGGCTGAGATAGAGGCCACTGTTATCCGGTGCTTCAGCAATATAGGGGGCCCTGGCATTGGTGCGATACCCCATGGTCAGCTCACAGGTTTCTGCGGCAAGCAGCTGTGGTGAACAAGCGAGTGCCAGCAGCGCCAGACAACAGAACCTGAATATCACAGAACAAACCCTCCCGGATTGACTGAAACAGACTGAATAGTGATTGTTTTTAATAACATGAATAAGGCGAAACGCGACATTGTACTTTGGGCCAAGATTAAGATATTTGGTTATTGGTACAAAAGGGAGTAGTATTTGCGCGATTTTTGTCCGGTATGGTCGGGCAAGTCTCATTCCACTGAAATAAGGAGCCGATATGGCCAAATATATTAAGCAGACCGCACTGCTGGAACATGAATCCGGTCGTGGACAGATCAAAGATAACGCCCTCAAGGCCGTGGTGACCAGTTCACTGTTTCGCTGTCGCAGCGAGAAGCCGAAGAAGGGCAAAGGATCATACAGTCGTAAAGGACGCAATGGAAAGGGGCAACAGGGTGTTGCCCCTTTTGATTTTATGACTCTAATCTTTTCACCCTGCTGACACCTCAAGAAAGATTTCCCCAAGGTGTTGGGAGAGTTTATTCCGGCATCTGTACCAGTTCGGCCCACAGATCGTGCTCATCAGAATGAGTGATCAGTGCGCGCACCATGTCCCCTGGGCTTAGTTCCACTTCCCCGTTTAAGAATACCATGCCGTCGATTTCAGGCGCATCGGCATAGCAGCGGCCAATGGCACCTTCCTCGTCCACATCATCGATAAGGACATCCAGCTCACGGCCTACCAGGCGCGCCAGCCGCTCGGCACTGATCTCAGCCTGCACCTGCATGAAACGCTCATAGCGGTCCTGCTTGACCTCTTCACTGATAAGCTCGGCCAAGGTATTGGCCACGGCGCCATCGACTTCCGAGTACTTGAAGCAGCCTACGCGGTCCAGCCTTGCTTCACGCAGGAAGTCCAGCAGGATCTCGAAGTCCTCTTCGGTTTCACCGGGGAAGCCAACGATAAAGGTTGAGCGGATCGCCAGATCCGGGCAGATCTCACGCCATTTCTTGATGGCGTCCAACTGGCGGTCGACCCGGCCGGGACGCTTCATCATCTTGAGCACGCGAGGGCTGGCGTGCTGCAGCGGCAGATCCAGATAGGGCAGGATCAGTCCTTCGGCCATCAGCGGGATCAGCTCATCGACCCAAGGGTAAGGGTAGACATAGTGCAGGCGTACCCACACCCCCATCTTGCCCAGATGGCGGGCCAGGGTAGTGATATCTTGCTTCACCGGCATGCCGTTCCAGAAGTCGGTGCGGCCGCCCTTGTCTTTGCCGTAGGCCGAGGTGTCCTGGCTGACGACCAGAATTTCCTGAACCCCGCTTTCCACCAGGCGTTTGGCTTCATCCAGCACGCTGCCGACACTGCGGCTGTCCAGATCGCCCCTCAGCGCCGGAATGATGCAGAAGGTACAGCGGTTGTCGCAGCCTTCGGAAATCTTCAGGTAGGCATAATGCTTGGGGGTCAGCTTAACGCCGGCTTGCGGGATCAGCGAGGTAAAGGGGTTGTGCTCTGGCTTGGGCACATACTTGTGCACATGGTTCAGTACGGCTTCATAGCTGTGGGGGCCGGTGATCTCCAGTACATCCGGATGCACTTCGCGGATCTGGTTTTCCTTGGCGCCCAGGCAGCCGGTGACTATCACCTTGCCGTTTTCTTCCAGCGCTTCACGCACGGCATCCAGCGACTCTTCCACCGCGGCATCAATAAAGCCACAGGTGTTGACTATTACCAGGTCGGCATTGTCATAGCTGTTGGTAACCTCATAGCCGTCGATGCGCAGTTGGGTGAGGATCCGCTCGGAATCCACCAGGTTCTTGGGGCAGCCCAGGCTGACAAAGCCGATGCGATTGCCGCTGGTTTGGGCCTCGGCAGGGCTGTTTTCCTGTGCCAGAGTCTTGGCCGGAGTGTCCAGAGTCGTGGTCTGCTTGGGATCAAAAATGTCGACTGATTTCTTCAAGAGCTGTTTTCCGCAATGCTAAAGCTGATGGAGCACGCTTGGGTGCCGGTAAAATTGGCGGCGATTATACCTCAGCCATAGAAAAGGTACAGTTGGGCTGGTTAATTTATGTTCTATGTTGCCATCTCGGTTGCTGCTTCAAAACCTCGTTGAAAAATTTTTTGATTTTTTTAACCCTTTTGTCAGCTGGCTGCGTTTCTATGGTCAACGAAAGCGAACTTTTTGGAGAACCAAGATGAAAAAATCTCTGCTGAATCTGGCGCTGATAGGCGCACTGTTACCCGCTACTCTGATGAGCCACTCAGTACTGGCTCAGGATAGACCTCTGCTGGAAACCACAGGCGTCAGCCAGATACAGGTTGAGCCCGATATGGCCGAAATCAATGTTGAAGTGTCATTAAGCGAATCTGATGCCAAGGCGGCCAAGGCCGCATCCGACAAGGCTGTGGCCGCTTTTATCGAGCGCCTGCTCAAGGCCGGGGTCGCCAAGGAGTCGATTGCCGCCGCCAATCTGAATCTGCAACCTGAGTATGTTTACCTCAAGGACAAGGCGCCCGAGCTCAAGGGGTATCGCGCCAGTCGCAGTGTGACCGTGTTGGTAAAACAGTTGGATCAGCTCAACCCCATACTGGACTCGGCGCTAATAGGCGGGATCAACAAGGTGAACCAGATCAACCTTAAGTCCAGTAAAGAAGCCGAGATGCGCAAGCAGGCGCGGCAGGCGGCCATTGAAGATGCCAAGCAAAAGGCCAGTGAGCTGGCAGCCGGATTCGGCGAGAAACTCGATGGCGTCTGGTCGATTCGTTATTTCGACCAAGGCCCGGTGCGCCCTGTGATGTACAAGGCCGCCATGATGGCTGAAGGCGCTATCAACCAGAGCTATGAGTATGGCCAGGTAACTTTCTCCGACAGGGTCGAGGTCAGCTACAAGCTGCGTGACTAAACCCAAGTTATCCTGTCTGACAGTTATGATGCGGGCACCCTGGTGGTGCCCGCAATGTTTGTTTTATCTGCCAATATCGCTTGTTTGATGTTGGTGAGTTGTAGGTGATTTTGAAACAGCAGATACAATTTGTTGCTCCTTTGAGGCAGTCTCTGGACGCTTTTTATGCTTGAATGAGCCAGAGCCAATCAATCTTGCATAAGGAGTGTGCCGATGAAATTGACCCGTCTGACACTACTGGGAATAGGTTTATTCAGCCTGGTCGCCAGCCCATCAACCGTATTCGCCAATGTTACAGCGCAAGTCGGAAAGACCCACAAACAACGACTCTGCCTGGTGAATGAGACGGAATACACTGTGCCCGGCAGCGAGATCCAATCCCAAATTAATGACAAGGATTTCGATACGGGTTTGCAGGTGTTTATTCGGTATCGCGGCCAGAGCTGTGCCGAGAGCAAGCAGACTTTTGCCAGCCTGTCATTGCCGGAGCCAGAGTCACCAACGATGGATGACTACCGCTTGGTTATCCAGCGAAAACAAGCACCCGAGTCGGAAACCAAGGTTTGGGAATACCGTTACCAGCAAGGCTATTCGAAACTGGGCTGGCAGACACTGGCCAAAGAGGTGGAGGCCATTTTCTTATCGCCGGCGAGCTAGCTTAAGATGAGGGCCTGAAAAAACAAAAGCCGGTGGACAATATCACCGGCTTTTACTTTGAAGTCCTCGAGACTTATTTACCTTCCAAACCTGCGATCAACTTCTTGGTGTACTCAATGACAAACTGCTGACAGTGGATAGCGGTTTGTGGCTCAAACTCTTCGCCGTGCAGGTCGGTATTGGAGAGTACCCGAATCCCGATAAAAGGGATCGCATAGGCCTTGGCAACCAGGGCGGCCGCAGCGGTTTCCATCTCTTCGGCCGAGGTTTGATAAGTTTGGTGCAGCCACTCGATGCGGTCGACTTCGCGGTTCCACTCATCGGCACTGCCGATCACGCCGGTCACTACCTTGCCATGGCGATAAGCTGACGCCAGTTGTTGTCCCAGAGCCAGCAGCTTGGGATCGGCATCAAAGCGCTTGTGTTCCACCAGCTTGCCATCCTGACGCAAACGCATGGTGACATCGAAGTTATGCCAGCGTTTGGGATCTATGCCTTGGCCTTTGGGGTGTAGATCGCTGCGATAGGAACCCATATTGAAGCTGTATTTCCCCAATACTATGTCGCCGCGGTGCAGCGCCGGGTCGTGGCCGCCGGAGGTGCCCTGGTTGATGATAAAACCGGGTTGAAATTTTTCTATCGCCAGTGTGGTGGAGGCGGCGGCATTGGCCATACCTATTTCAGTACGGGACACTATGACAGGATAGCCATCCACAGTGCCTTGCCAGAAAGTCCAGGAACCAAGAGTTGTCTGTTTGGGGTCTTTCAGGGCCTGAACCAGGGTGTCGACTTCGACATCCATGGCACCTTGCAGCAGTATAGGTGCCCGGGCGGGGGGTTGCCATGGAATGGCTGGAGAACAAGGCACAGAGTGCCACACAAAAACGTTGTAACAGAGTCATTTGCACACCTTTAATTGTTATTTCAGTGTCGCGGTAGGGGAGGGCGATCCTAGGTGCAGCTGTGGTTGCCGTCAACAGCCGGAGCTGGCATTTGCGAGCCCAGACATGAGTCACTTGCCAAAGGCTTAATGCCAACCGGGCGGGATATTTACCGCCAGAGGCACAATCTGGCTTGCTATTGGGGTCGTGATAGTTAGAATGCCAGTCGAATACCTTTGAGTAGAGGCGCGCTGCCTAAGAGTAACCGGGAAGAGGGTGATGCCTTTGAGGCCCGGGGAAAGGAGTCGGCGCCGAAGTAGCCAGGTCATCAAACCTAGCTGCTGGTTCTGTATCTAACAGGTGCAGGACTGCCATAGTCATCCACTATGGAGCGCTACCTGAAGGAGCTGAGAAGTTTCTGCCCTCCTTGGTCTGAGTTTCTTCGATCCTATCGGTAGATCTCCACCTTCTTTGGTGTAAAGAGATCATGAATATCATGCATTTTGCGGACTCTCCCTGGTCCATAGTTCCTCCTCTGCTGGCGGTTGCGCTGGCGATCATCACCCGTAGAGTACTGCTCTCCCTCGGGGTTGGCATAGTCGCCGGCAGCCTGATGTTACAGCAGTTTTCACCGCTGCAATCGCTGCGCTACCTGTTTGACTGTGTGCTGAAAATCTTCTGGGTCGATGGTGCTCCCAACAGCGATAACCTGAATATGCTGCTGTTTATGCTGCTGCTGGGTGGGCTTATCAGCTTGATGACCGCCTCGGGGGCGACCCGTGCCTTTGCCGAATGGGCCGCCAGACGTTGCCAGAGCCGCAAGAGTGCCAAGTCGCTCACCGGCTTGATGGTGTTTGCCTTCTTTATTGACGACTTCTTCCACAGCTTGTCGGTGGGGCCCATTTGTCGCCCTGTGACCGACAGATTCCAGATCTCCCGCGCTAAGTTGGCCTATCTGCTGGACTCAACCGCGGCACCCGTGTGCGTATTGATGCCCATCTCCTCCTGGGGGGCCTATATCATCGCCCTGGTGGGCGGCATACTCGTGGCCCATGGGGTGACAGAGCAGAGCCCGATCGCCGCTTTTGTGCAGATGATCCCCATGAATCTCTATGCGGTATTTACCCTGATCATGGTGGTGGTAGTCATCGCCTTCCAACTGGATATTGGGCCGATGCGACAGCATGAGCAGCGGGCGCTCGAAGGCAAGCTCTGGGATGAATCCAAGGGCCGGCCAATAGGGCTGGATATGGAAGCCCCGGCCGACAGCCGCGGCGGCATGCTGGATATGGTGTTGCCGATAGTGACACTGACGGCGGCGAGTATCTATTTCATGCTGGACTCCGGGGCTCAGGTATTGGCCGCCAATGGTCAGGCCTTCAGTGTGCTGGGCGCCTTTGAACATACCAATGTGGGTTCGTCTTTGGTTTATGGCGCCCTTTGCAGCCTGGCGGTGTCCGGCCTGTTGGCTCTGCGTCTCGGTCTTGGGATATCCACTTGGCTGCGCGCCGCCCCCAGAGGCGTTATGGCCATGTTGCCGGCGATCAACATACTGCTGTTTGCCTGGACCATAGGCGCCGTGGTGCGTGACATGGAAACCGGCAAATATCTCGCCAGCCTGGCCAACGGCAACCTGCCCACAGGGCTGCTGCCTGTGGTGGTGTTTGTGCTCTCCTGTGCAATGGCTTTTGCCACAGGCACCAGCTGGGGCACTTTTGGTATCATGTTGCCACTCGCCGGTGATATGGCCGCCGCCAGCGATATCCAACTCCTGCTGCCCATGTTGTCGGCTGTGCTGGCCGGCGCTGTGTTTGGCGATCACAGCTCGCCCATCTCCAGTACCAGTATTTTGTCGGCCACCGGCGCCGGCTGTCACCATATAGATCATGTGCTGACCCAGTTGCCTTATGCCCTGACCGTCGCCTTCGGGGCGGCGCTGGGGTATCTGGCCATGGGGCTGCTGCATTCCACCCTGGCCGGTTTCCTGGTGAGTGCCGCTTGGTTTGCACTCTTCTGCCTCTATCACGCCAGGCGCTTCCAGGCGGCCCCCGAGGCCGCCATCGGCTGAGGCTGAGATGGGATACCAAAAAAGCCCCGGGAGTTTCCCCCCGGGGGCTTTTTACTTTTACAGGGCTTGCGTGACGATAAGGAGTATCAGTGATCCAGATAGAGATAGTTCTGCCAGCTTTTCATCCTTATCAAGACTTTACGCATGATTGATACATGCTCAAAGCTATCGGAATAGATGGCGATCTCCACATTGGTGCCCAGTGGCAAATGATACTGACTCAGATCATCCAGCGGCTTGAGTTTGACCAGTGGCCGGCCGTTGAGGCGAATCTGTGACGAGCCATAGAGCTGCCCCTGCGCCTGCACCTGAGATTCACCTATGGCTGGCAGCACTTCGACCACTTCGGCTTGAAACACCTTGCCCGGCAGGGCGCGGAAGATCAGCTCGGCCTTGAAACCGGGTTTCAGCCGCAGCAGCGAGTTTTGCCTAAAGGCGCCGACAAAAAAGCGCTCCTCTTGATGGACAAAGGTCATCACAGGCCTGAGGGGCATGGGCACCACCATCATTCCCGGTCTCAGGGTCAACTGGGTCACATAACCGTCTGAGGGGGCGCGCATGCTGGTTTCTTCCAGATTGAATCTGGCTTTTTCCAACATGGCGGCAATTTCGGCCACCTGGGTGTTTTGCCCCTGATACTCGGCTTCCAGTGCCAGCTTGGCGCGCCGGGCTTCGGCCTCGGCCGCCTCTACTGAGGCCTGGGCGCCGAGATAATACTGATGACGGTTGTCGACATCGGCGCGGGTAAAGGCGCCTTTTTCAAAACCGCGGCGGTAGCGCTCATATTCCAGTTGGGTTCTGTCCCGTTCGGCCTCGGCCTTGATGCGACTGGCCTCGGCGGCCTTATAGGCGGCGTCCAGCCCCAATACCGCCTGTTTGGCCTGCTCCAGGCTGGCCTCCAGCCGGGTGACTTCTGTCTGATAAGGAGTCGGATCGACCCGGAACAGCAGCTCGCCCTCCTTCAGCAGTTTGTTGGGGATGACGGGCACTTCTATGACCTTGCCGCGCACCGAGGGGATCAGCGGGGTGGTGACATACATCTGGCTGCCCATGGCAGTATGGGGATGGTTGTAGTTCATCAACAAAATCAAGGTGCCTATCAGTACTACTCCGCCGAGCACGGCAGTAGGCACGCTCCACTTGTTGAGCGGGATGCGGAAAATCTTGAAGATGGCGACGCAGATGGCGGTATAAGTGAGGATAAGTAAGAGATCCATTTATCTGTTCTCCTCATTCTTGTTATTGCTCTGGGTCTGATTATCTGTACCTGGAATGTCGGCCGAGTCTGCTGCCGTATCCAAGTCCACGCCGCTGGTGGGTTTGGGATTGACTGCGGGCTCTTCTGAAGACGTTTGGGCTTGGCTTTGGACTTGAACTTGGGCACTCGGCGCTGCAAGGGCCTCTGTGGCGGCATGCTTTTGGGCTTCCAGGGCGGCGACTTTTTCACTCAATAGCTCCAACTGCTGCGCCAAGAGTACGGTTTCATGGTGCAGTGATTGCTGCTCCTGTTGGATTTTGTCAAAGCCCCAGCCCCTGTCCTCGCGCCAGAGTGTGGCCCAGATCCACAGAAACGGCCACAGCACATGCAGGGTAAACAGGCTCACCCAGCCGGCATAGTGAATGGCGTCCTGATGGGGGTGGTTGCGTTTCTTGGCCAGCTCGTAGGGGATGTCGTGGATCACTATCACCCCGTAGAAGATCACCAGGGCGACAAAGATCAGCATCCCCAGCGCGATATAATCCAGTGTCATCTAATCGGATTCCCTTATTCGTAAATACGCTTGAATAAGTGTAGATGGCCGCTGGCGGATTGCCCGGGAATGATGATTTTTTTCAGGGGCATAAGACGAAAATTGACTCGTGCCCGAATAGAGTTAGTTCTCTTTGGGCTCGGCAGGTCCCGGCAGCATAAGCTGATAAAACGCCAAATCCAGCCAGCGGCCGAACTTATAACCCACCTGGGGCAGGGTGCCTGAGTGCTTGAACCCCAACTTCAGGTGCAGGGCAATACTGGCCTGGTTTCCGGCATCTATGGCGCCCACCATGGTGCGCATGCCGCGCTCCTGGGCCTGGGTTATCAAATGCTGCATCAGAAGGCGCGCCACCCCTTTGCCTCTATGCTCCGGGTGCACATACACAGAGTGTTCCACCGAGTAGAGGTTGGCCGGATAGCCGCGAAAGGGGCTTAAGCTGGCAAATCCCAACAGTTGTCCCTGCTCATCCTCGGCGCCCAGAATCGGCCAGTTGCCTTGCTGTTTGGCGCCGAACCAGTCGCGGATCTGCTGCTCGCTCCTTGGCTGGTATTCATAAAGGGCTGTGGTATGGGCAATGGCATGGTTGAAGATGGCGCGTATCGCCTCGCCATGTTGCTCAAGTTGGCAGTGACACAGATGCATCTTAGGCTCCCAAGGTAGTTTCGCCTGAGTATGCCACAAGCCGGGCAACGCGCCATTACTTCAATGGGAACTGTTCTGGCACAAAGTATCAGTCGCGGCTCTCTTTGGGCGCTTGAAACTCGGTCAGGCTCATATCGGCATGCAGTACGGCTATCCGCTGGGGGGCGCCGTTTTCTGCCAGTTCCAGGAGGCCGATACCGCTTTGGTTGACCAGGCGTTTGCTGCGTTCCCCATTGGGGCGGCGGCCGCGGATCGACATACGTTTGCGTTTGGTCAGCAGATTGAGCGGCGAGAAATGACCATAGAGCCAGCCGTTGAGCTTATCAAACACAGGCAGCAGCTTTTCCGGGAACTGATTTTTGATGCCGCTGGCGGTGATCTGGTAGATGTTGGGACTGGCACGGCGAAAGCGGATCCCTATGTCATAAGCAAAGGAGTAATGCACATCGCCGGAGAGGATCACAAACTCCTGCGGGGTACGTCTGTGCATGAAGATCGACAGCAGCGCGTTGGCGGCGCCAGGGTGCGCCATCCAGTTTTCGGCATCTACCAGCAGCGAAGCTCCGATCAGGGTGGCCGTGCGCTGCACCGCCTCAATCAGTTTGACCCCGAAAATCGGTGCCGCCGACACTATGATGACCTTATCCTGCCCCAGCAGTGCCTGCTGAAGATCCATCAGCGCCTCCCAATCCATCAACCCGGAAGGCTTGGCCAGGTTGGATTCGCTGCGCCAGCGGCGGGTACGGGTATCCAGTACCACCATTCTGGGTTGAGTATCCAGGGTGTAGTGCCAGTTCTCACACTTGAGCAGCTTGTCTATCAGGGCATCCTGGCGCTCACTGTCGGCCAGATAGAGGCCGCTCAGCTCTTCGAAAAAGTCGGTAAACCTCTTGGGTTGATTGCCGAGAGCCTGAAACAGGGTGTAACCCAGCAAGGCATTGCCTATGATGCGCTTGGAGAAGGCGTGACCATAGGCGGCCTCTTCCCAGCGGGCCGTCAGGTTCCAGTCGTCGGTAATGTCATGATCGTCGAAAATCATATAGGTGGGCAGATGCGCCAAAAGGCGCCTAACCTTGCCAAGGCCCGCCTTGAACTCCAATAGATGTTGCCACTGGGTCTGCCACTCCTGTGCCCGTTTACCGTTCAGCCCGGGCAACTGTTGCGGCAGTTCCAGTTGCTGCCACAGTTCCGGCGACCAGATTAAAAGATACAGGGCAGTAACTTCGGCGAAGCTCAGCAGATGGTTTTCTGCCATCGAGGAGGTAAAGATGGGGTGGTTGATATACCAGCGCCAGAGTGCAGTCTTGGCCGGATACTGGGTTCGGGGCAAGAGCTGCTTTGGTCGCAGGTAGAGGGAGTCTGGGCCATAATCTATCTGCGCCGAGTCTTTGAGCGGGGCGTCACTAAAGTTCTCCTGCTTCAGTCCCAGCAGCGCTATTACTTGGGCAATAGCCACTAGGGTGGGGCCAGCCACATCATCGACATAGAGCTGATCGCCGCTCAACATCAGCAGCGCCGGTCGCTCTGCCGGGGCATTGTTTTGCTCCAGCTGAGTATCGGCCGCCACCAGTGCGTCGCCGCTGTGATGATGCGGGTTGCGACAGGAGCCGTGCAGCAAACGATCCAGCCTGGGCTGCAGCACCAGTTCGGGAGTGGATTTGTCCGGATAACACAGGCCTTCGATATCGGCGAATAGCGACTGACCATCGGCATCTTCCAGGCTGTAACCCACGGCTTGCCCTTGGGGCAGCAATCCTGGAACCTCCAGGTGCAGCAGATACTGCCATGCATGTTCACCGAGTTGTACTCTGTGCACTTGTTCTTCATTCAGCGGCAAGGGCGCCGATTTGTGACTCAACTTAAGCGTCAATTGCGGGCTCAACGGCTTGCTGCTGACCCACCAGAGGGTGAAATGGTCCCGGTCGCAGTGGCGCAATATCGGGCCGGCCAGGATCAGCGGCAAGGAAGAGGAAGTGGTCATCGGCGGGTTCTGCAGCCTCTCAGGTATGAAAAAAGGTGAATCCACAGGGTAAACAAGTGCTTTGGCTTTGAAAAGTCCCTAAAATGTGAAGCCTTGTTAATGATGTAAAGCAGCTGTGCCAAGGCGATAGCGGCAGGCATTGATATCCCTGAGTCTTGTGACACCACAGCCAACTTGGCATATCTGCCGCCTCAATGCCTTTGCAGGTTTTCGGATAATAGACGAATGAAAAGCACCCGGATGGGAATGGATGGCATATTTGGTCGAACCGGTGGCCTGGCGGCGGCCGATCAACTGGCGTTGCTGCGGGTTTTGGGGTTGCTGCTGCAACTGGGGCTGACCCTGCTCGGCAGCGATGCCTTTGGCCTGACGCTGCAGCCTGAACCCTTGTGGTGGGTGTTTGGGCTGGAAAGCGCCTATCTGGCCTTGACCCTGTGGCTGCGTCATCCCCTCTATCGCCAGAGTGCCGGTATCTTTATCGCCCTGTTGCTGGATACCCTGTTTTGGATCTCCTGGCTGTGGTTTTCCGGTGGGGCCACCAATGCCTTTATTTCGCTGCTGCTGGTGCCGATTGCGCTGGCGGCGGTCACCTTGCCCGCCTGGGGCAGTTGGAGCCTGGCGGCGCTGTCGACCCTGGCCTACAGCCTGATGATCTTGAGCTTGCCGGAAGGGCATATGCGCCATCACGGCATGGATATGAGCTCTCACTTCCTGGGGATGTGGCTTAACTTCGTGGTATCGGCACTGGTGTTGACCACCAGCGTCGCCTGGATAAGTCGCAGGTTGCGGCGCCAGGATACCGAGCTTGGCTGGCTGAGGGAAAATCAGCTGCGGCAGGAACAACTGTTGGCGTTGGGCACAGCTTCGGCGCAGATGGCACACCAGTTGGCAACGCCGCTGGCGAGCCTGAGATTACTGCTGGATGAAGCCATGGAAGAGGGCCTGGATGCCGAGGCGCAGGCGCAAATGGGCCAAGCGCTGTCCCGCTGTGAAGTCACACTCAATGAACTGCGGAATGCCACCGAATCGATTCGTGAGCGTCGCCGTCAGGCCGTGACATTGGCGGCACTGGGGCAAAATATGCGCCAGCAACTCATGCTGCTGATGCCCGAGGTGGATTTCAGCCTCACCCTGCCCGCTGGCCTGACTGAACGTGAAATTATCACAGATGCCAGTCTGTTGCCGGCGCTGCTGGCGCTGGTGGATAACGCCGCCAAGGCCAGCCTCAACAATACAGGCGAGCCCAAGGTTGAAATTGGCTTCGACTCCCTAGGTGACACTCGGCTTGAAATTAACATCAAGGATTATGGCCGCGGTATAGAGGCGCATCTCTTGGGCGAGCTTGGGCTGATGCCGGTGGCGAGCCGCACAGGTATGGGGGTTGCCGTGCTCTTGAGTCACGCCAGCCTGGAGAAGCTGGGGGGCGAACTGGTGCTGCACAACGGCCCACAGGGCTGTGAGGCGCGTATCAGTCTGCCCTTATTGCCGGTTTCTGCCGGTAAAGGAGATGCGGCATGAAGCGGTTATTGATAGTCGAAGATGACCTGGCGCTGGCTGCCATTCTGAAACGGCGTATGCAGCGGCATGATTTCGAGTGCTGCCATGCAGAAGATGCCAGCCAAGCACTGCTCAGTGCCCGTAGCTGGCAGCCGAGCCATGTGCTGCTGGATATGAAATTGGCGCAAAGCAATGGCCTTAACCTGATAGTGCCGTTGCGAGCCAGCCTGCCCAAGGCCTGTATTGTGCTGCTAACAGGCTTTGCCAGCATAGCCACTGCGGTGGAGGCGGTGAAACTGGGGGCAGACAACTATCTGGCCAAGCCGGCCGACACCCGGACACTGCTGGCGGCACTCAAAGTCGAGCCTAAATCCCACACGGCTTCATCCCTGCCTGATGAAACCCCGCTGCACCCCAAGCGCTTGGAGTGGGAACATATTCAGCAGGTACTCAATGCCAATAAGGGTAATGTCTCGGCCACCGCCCGCCAGTTGGGAATGCATCGCCGTACCCTGCAACGCAAGCTGGCCAAGAAGCCAATTGCTTAAAAAAATCCCGGCCTTTCGAGACGAGAAAAGGCCGGGGCAGGTTCAATTGCAGTGGAAATCTCAACGGCCTGCGGGAGCACGGTGAGGATGAACCCTTAAGCGGGCAACCGGGGCGCCCTTAAAAACGGTACTCGCCCATGACCCAGGCGTTGAGACCGGGTTGTGGCAAACGCTCGCCAACGGCGATATCACCGCCTATTACCCGGTTATAACCGGCGAGATGATCGACATATTCTCTGTCCAGCAGGTTATCGACCCCGGCCTTGAGCATAAAGCTGTCACCGCGGTAACCGGCCGCCAGATTCACCAAGCCGTAGCCTGCAGTTTCCTGCTCCAGCTGAGTGGCCGACACCTTATCCTGGGCGGCAACTGCTACTGTCTCCAGGCGGGCAAACCAGCTGCCCTGATCCCAGTTGAGTCCCAGAGTCAGGTTGGGCGGGGCGATACGGTAAAGCTTGTCTTCCACGTCGCGGCGCTCACCATAGGTATAGGCCGCCTGCAGATCCAGGCTCCACTGTTCATGCAACTGCCAGTGGGCGTTGACATCCATGCCGTAGAGCAGGGCATCGGTGTTACTGAATACCAAGGTGTTGGCATCGCCGGCGGCGATAACGGCAGGATCATCCGTGGGCAGGCCCTGAATATAGTTGTCTATCCTTTGGACAAATACCCTAGGGGTCAGGTTGAAATCCTGACGGTGTAAATCCAGCCCCAGCTCCAGTTGCCAGGCGGTTTCCAGATCCAAGTCCATCTGGCCCACATAGGTGCGGCCATCGGCCAGGCCACCGGTGGACTGCATCGGTACCCAGAGATAGCGCTGTTGATAGCTGGCACTGGCCTGTTTACGCGCCAGGCCGATTATGGCATCCAGCTCACTGTCGATTTCAAAGCGGCCGTTGATCACCAAGTCCAGCCCGGTATCGTTTTGGCTGCGATCGGCCTGATTGAATCTGTCCATTAGGGTCTTGATTGCCGGTTTCATCGCCGCCATAGAGTGACTCACGGGATCGGCATCAAACCTGTAGTGTTTCACCCGGCTACCCAGTTGCCAGCTCCAACGACCAAAATCCTGCTGCCATTGGGCGTAGAGGCTGTAAACGCTGTCGTTGACACCGTTGAAGTTATCCACCCGGAACTTGCTGTTGCTGGGGTCTGTCACCACAGTGTCGTGCTCGGCATGGCGCCAATCCAAGCCAAACTCCCAGCTGTCTTTCGCCATTTGCCAATGGCCGTCGAAACTCTTGGAATCGGCTATGGTGTAGCGCGGTGCCATGGTAGGCATTTTCATCCGTAGGCTGAAGTTGTCCATGCCGTGACGGGCATCGCTGTAGCCCAGATGCCAGCGTGTCTGCCAATCGGCCAGCAGGTGCTCACCACTGAGCTTGAACCTGTCGGTACGGATATAGTCGATATCCATCGGCAGCGCCGGGGTGGCGGCATCTGTGGTTTCCAGATGCTGGAACGAGAAGGCTATCGACTCATCATCGGCGTTGCTGTCGGCCAGGTTGAACCTGTATTCACCACCGAACACCTGCTTGTCGTAGACCCCTGGCAGCAGTGGGTGGTTATCGCCGCTCTCGGGCACATCATTGCCCTTGAACAAGTCGCCATACAACATGAGTGCCTGACGCTCGCCGCCGAAGTTGCTCTTGACGCCGATGCGGCTCTGCTCGCCATTGTGCTGGTATTGGCCGCTGACCAGGCCGCTGACTTCATCGAAACGTGCCTGGGACTCCACTACCCGGATGCTGCCACCTAAGGTATCGACGCCGCTGGCGACCGGGGCTATGCCGCGATCCAGCTCTAACTGCTCTGTGAGCACAGGTACGGCATAGCTCAAGGGGGTATCCATGGCGTTGGGACCGGCACCGGCCATACTCATGCCGCCGACCTGGGTTTCGACTCTATTGCCAAAGAGGCCACGATACTGGGCTATGCCGGTTAGTGGACCGTTACTGTTGACGTTGGCGCCGGGCAGTGACTTGAGCAGACCACTGATATCGGCCTTGGGCGCGGTGGCTTCTGGCGAGGTCTGCAGCACGCTGCTCTGTACGCTGCCGCGCACCACCAGCACTTCCATGGGAGAATCACTGGCCTTGGCGGCTGAGCCCAGACCGATTATTGGCAGTAAAGCCAGAGCGAGAGGAGAAGGTGAAAAGCGCATATCTTATTGATTTTGGTTGTTTTGAATGACCCATTTTGGGTCTTGTGCGCGGATGGGGCAAAGCTAAACAGCCAAAGTGCGACAAGCTGTCGCACCCGGAAGAGGGTCAAACCAAGGGCGTGAACTTAATCAGTTCGGCAATACTGTGAACACCAAGCTTTTTCATGATCTTGGCGCGATGCACTTCTATGGTTCGCAGCGACAGATAGAGAGCTTCGGACATCTGTTTATTGGTCATTCCCTGCACCAGCAGCTGCAGTACCTGCTGCTCACGCTCGGTCAGGGTGGCGTATTTCTGCTGTAGTTGCTGCTGTTCATGGGTCTTGAGGCTGTAGTCGAAGGCTTTTTCGATGGCGGCGGCCAGCGCCTTGCCGGCAACCGGTTTCTGGAAAAAGTCGCAGGCTCCCTGACGAAAGGCGTCAACGGCCATCGGCAGATCGCCATGGCCGGTGAGAAAGATGATCCCCAAGGGGCTGTTGGCCTCCAATAATCTCTGCTGTACCTGCTGGCCGGTGAGTTCCGGCATGCGGCTGTCGAGGATTACGCAGCCAGGCGCCTCCAATTCGGCGGCCTGGAGAAATGCCTGGCCGCTGTCAAAGGCTTGCAGCCGGTAACCGAATTGGCTCAGCATAAAGCCGAGTGAATCCCGGACGGCGGCATCGTCGTCCACCAAATAAAGCGCTGTGTCAGTCACATACTTGCCTCTCTCGGGTGAATAAGCCAATCCTAATCTTTGTCGCGACTGGGCTCAAACCCGGTTGTTGGCTTTTAGAGCCAGATCACTGAGGTGTTGGCCGACATTTGCCCTCCATCAAGTTATTTTTTCGCCGTCTGTATTAGCTTATCTTCATGGATGAAAGGGGAGTTGGAATGGCCAAAATATTAATCTTGATACTGTTGTTGGGGGCCGGGTGTGCTTCGGCTTCGGCGCAACTGTATGAACCGGCGACCGATGCCGAAATGGGTGACGAGCCCATAGAGGCTGTGTTCCGGGTCGGGGTACTGGCCAATCACGGGGTTGCCCAGGCAAAAGAGAGATGGCGCCCCATGATGCGTTATCTCAGCCAACAGCTGCCTGGCAATCGTTTCGAGGTGGAGCCGCTGACCTTTGATCAAATGAGCCAGCAACTGCTGGAGCACAGGATCCACTTTATTGTGACCAACCCGGGGCAGTATCTTAGCCTCAGCAGCAAGTTGCCCCTGTCCTGGCTGGCCACCATGCGCAGTCGCAAGCATCAGGGAACCACCTTTGCCATCAGCTCGGCGATCATAGTGCGGGCCGACAGCCCGGTGCGCAATATTGAGGAGCTACGTGGTGCCACTGTGGTGGCCAGCGATCCTCAGGCGCTGGGGGGATATCAGGCGACAGTAGGCTTGCTGAATAAGCGTGGCTTTGCCGCCAAGCGTTTTTTCGGTGAGGTGCGTTTTCTGGGGTTTCCGCTGGAGCCTCTGGTTTACCAGGTGCGTGACCGCACAGTGGATGCCGCCATCACTCCCTTCTGTACCCTGGAAGAGATGGTGGAAACCGGCTTGGTGCAGCGCCAGGACTATCGGGTGATCAACGGCGTCAAGCCCGAGGGCTATGACTGTGAAACCAGCAGTGCCCTCTATCCCAACTGGTCATTTGCCGCCTCGGACCTGGTGCCCAGCCATATCACCCAGGCGGTGACCCGGGCGCTGTTCGACTTGCCTTCCGACTCTGAAGCGGCGATCAAGGCCGACACCATGGGCTGGACAGCTCCTATCAGTCAGCTCAAAGTGATCAAGCTGTATGAGGAGCTGGATCTCCACGGCGGCCCACCCCCTTTGTATGAAGCCGCCATCGACTGGGTACGCAAGAACAAGGAGTGGGGTGGAGCGCTGCTGTTACTGTTCCTGATCTCCACTCTCTACCACCTGTGGCTGGAGTACAAGTTCCGCCAGAAGAGTGAATTCTTGCTGGCAACAGAGCGACAACTGCGGGATAAAGAGTTGCAACTGGAACGAATGCAGAGTGCCGCTATTCTGGGCGAAATTGGCGCCGGGCTGGCGCATGAACTCAATCAGCCGATTGCCGCCATTACCCAATACAGCGAAGGCGCCATGATGGTGCTGGAGCAGCGCGCCGCCGAGGGCTGTGGCGAGCGCGCCGATGCCATGCGTGAGGTGCTGACCAAGATCAATAATCAGTCTATCCGCGCTGGGGCCGTGGTGCATCGTATTCGCGGCTTGTTGCGTCGGCGCAGGGCCGAATCTGAGCCTGTGGTGATAGAGTCGCTGCTCAGGGATGCACTGGCGCTGTTTCAGCGGCCGATGGAGCAGCAGGGGGTTGAGCTCAAAATAAGTCGTCGCGGGCCGGAGCGGCCCTTGCTGGGGGATGCAGTTGGGCTGAGTCAGATGCTGGTTAACCTGCTGAAAAATGCCATGGATGCCCTGGATGCGGTATCGGGTAAAAGGGAGATCCAACTCAAACTCGACTATCAGGCCGCGCCCCCAGCCGCCGGGACCAAGGGAGAGTGGTTGCTGTTGGAACTCTTGGATACAGGCACGGGGTTGAGCGCCTCGGCGGCGGAATTAATGCTGTCTTTCGCCACCACCAAGGAGGATGGATTGGGGCTGGGATTGGCTATCTGCCGCGACGTGGTGACCCAGCATAATGGTCATCTGGAGCTGGAAAACCGCCACGAGTGCCGCGGCTGCCGAGTGCGAGTGTGGCTGCCTCTGGGGGCAACAGCCCTGAGTGAATAAAAGCCCAGAGCGAATAGAAAGCCCGGCGCTAATCCCGGCAACGCTGCGCAAGAATGGGCTAGGTTCAAATCAACGGAAAGCGCCGCTCAAATGTCTGAAACCTGTCGGCCAGAAAATCTATCACCCGCCGCACCTTGAAGCTGGGGTAGTCGGTATGCAGGTACAGGATTTGCAGCGGCACAGTTTCGCATTGCTGGGGCGAAAAAAGGTTAATCAGCCGCCCGGCATGCACATCTTCGGCGACATCCAACCAGCTCTTGAAGGCGATACCCTGGCCCTCCAGGGCCCAGTCGCGAATGACGGCGCCATCATTGGCTATTCGCCTGCCTTTCACCTCGACGGCCAATGGGTTACCGGCTTCCGTGAAGCCCCAGCGTTGCCAAGGCTCACCGCCACGATTGAGGATCAGCACCTTATGTTGGCTCAGTTCATGGGGCGTCTTGGGCCGACCATATTGGGCCAGATACTCAGGCGAGGCCACCGCTACCCTGTGCACATACAAGAGATGCCGCCGCATCAGGCTGGAGTCGCTCAAATGGCCGTACCTCAGCGCCAGGTGAACATTCTGGCCGATGAGATCTGTCAGCTGATCGCCGAAGAAATACTGCAGTGACAACTCGGGCGCCCCAGCCATCAGTTGGTCCAGCCAAGGACGTATCAGGCTGCGGCCCAAGTCCGAAGGCAGTGCCAACCTGACTTCCCCTTTGAGCTCACCGCGGCTTTCCGCCAACGCCATGGCGGCGTTGTCCAAAAGCCCCATCACCTGACGGGCGGCATCGACAAACACTTGTCCCTCTTCGGTGAGCTGCAGTCGCCGGGTGGAGCGGGCAAACAACTGGCTGCCCAGCTTCTTTTCCAGCCGCTGTAGTGCGGCGCTGGCGGCGGCCGGGGTCATGCCCTGCTCGCGTCCGGCGGCAGACAGGCTCTGGAGTTCGGCCACCCGTAAGGCCAGTTGCAGATCATTGAGATGATACATTCAAAAATTATTTGAAAATAAGTTAAGTAATAGCCCAATTATCAATCAAGTTCGAAAGATAGACAATGAGCCTGTGAAGTGTTCCGGCGAGCTCGCCATTCAGTCATCAGGAGTTTCATATGTCACTGTTCGTTCCATATTCCCTCAAGGGATTGTATCTGTCCAATCGGGTGGTCATGGCCCCCATGACGCGTTCGCGCACCAGTCAACCGGGCAATATTCCCAATGCCATGATGGCGGAATACTACCGTCAGCGCGCCTCGGCAGGGCTTATCATCACAGAAGCCACCCAGATTTCCGACGACAGCCAGGGCTATTCCTTTACACCTGGGATCTACACCCAAGAGCAGCTGCAGGGGTGGCGCTTGGTTACCCGCACCGTGCATGACGCCGGGGGACGAATCTTCAATCAGCTTTGGCATGTTGGCAGGGTGTCTCACCCCGTATTCCAGAAGGGAGACGCGCCGATAGCCCCATCGGCCATAGCACCGACGGCGACTCAGGTGTGGGTTTCAAACGGCAGTGATGGCGGCCAGATGGTGGATTGTCCGGAACCCAGAGCCATGACCCAGGCTGATATCGACCGGGTTGTGAATGATTTTGCCAATGCCGCAGTCAATGCCGTTGAAGCGGGTTTTGATGGCATTGAGGTACATGGTGGCAACGGTTATCTGATCGATCAGTTTCTGCGGACCAACTCCAATAAGCGTAACGATGCTTACGGCGGCACTAAGGCCAACAGAGTGCGTTTCCTGCTGCAGGTGGTAGATGCCATCGCCGAACGCATAGGCCCGGAGCGGGTGGGGATTCGCCTGGCGCCCTATGTCACCTTTAAGGATATGGCTTGCCCGGAAATCGTCGACACCATACTCCTGGCGGCAGCCGAGCTTAACAAGCGAGGAGTCGCTTATCTGCATTTGTCTGAAGCCGATTGGGACGATGCGCCTGAGATTCCCGAAAGCTTTCGTCGCAGCCTGCGTCATGCCTTTCCAGGCTGCATCATAGTGGCCGGTCGCTACGATCTTGAACGCGCCGAAACAGTATTGGAGCAAGGCTATGCCGATCTGGTGGCCTTTGGTCGCCCCTTTATCTCCAACCCGGACCTGCCCAAACGTTTACAGCTCGGTAAGCCGCTGGCGCCGCTCGGCACTGGCCCACTGTTTGGAGGCGGCGCCGAGGGATACACAGATTATCCGGCGTTGCAGACTCTTGAGGTGGGTCAATGAAGCGGGAAAGCCTGGCGCTCAATGCATCTCGGGCCGTGAGCCGCGCCGCCATTTGGCCGGCCTTGCTCTGTAGCGCTCTGGCCTTAAGTGCTGCATCAGTAGTGGCCAGACCGGCTGCTTTGGCAACAAACCTGCCAGTGCCCAAGGTTCTGGTGACAGATGGCAGTCAGGCTGAGGCCGAGATTGTTCAGGCGGCCCGTCTTTACGCCGCATTTTGGAACAGTGGCGATCCGGCCTTTGCCCGTGAAGCTCTGAGTGAACACTTTGTCGATCGTACACTGCCAAGCGGGCGGCCCCAGGGACTTGGCGGGGTATTACAGGCATCAGAGGGCTTCAGACAGGCGGTGCCGGATCTCAGTGCTGAGATTGAGCATCTCCTGGTGGCCGATGACTATGTCACTGTGCGTCTGAGGTTTCGTGGTCATTTCAGTGGCCAATTTGGCGAACAGCAGGGTCAGGGGCAGGCGATAAATTTTCAGGCGGTGGATCTCTACCGGGTTAAGCAAGGCCGTATTACAGACAACTGGCATCTGGAAGACTATCAGAGTCTTTTCTCCCAGATGAATCTCAAGCCTTAAGGAGCAAAGAGTATGCATTCACGCAGACAATTTTTAATGGCCGGCGGCGCTCTGGCTGCCGGTTTGGGTCTAAGTCAAACCGCTGTGGCCGCTGGTGGCATGAGCACGCCCATGTTGCTTCCAGGGGCTGCGGCCGCTGATGGCAAAAATAACCCAGCAGGCAAGCGCCATTTCTGGCCCAATGGTGAGCGCCTGGTTATCTCCATCTCAATGCAGTTTGAAGCGGGAGCCCAAGGGGCAAATGCCGAAGGGCCGTTTCCCCCAATGGAGCCGGGTTATGTTGATACCATCACGCCGACTTGGTACGCCTACGGCATGAATGAGGGGATCCCTCGGCTTTTGCGACTGTGGGACAAACACGGTATCAAGGTGACGTCGCACATGGTGGGGCGGGCTGCCGAACTGGCTCCTGAGCTTGCCAGAGCCGTGGCCGAGCATGGTCATGAGATCTCCGGCCATGGTCAGAGTTGGACGCCGCAGTACAGCATGAGTGAAGCCGAAGAGCGCGCCTCCTATGAGCAGAGTATTGCCACTCTGGAGCGGATCACCGGCCAGCGGCCGTTGGGGTTCAACGCTTTTTGGATGCGGCATACCCCCAAGACGCTGGAGATACTGCAGCAGCTCGGTTTTATCTACCACATAGATGATCTGGGCCGCGACGAGCCTTCGCTGATCCCTGTCAAAGGAAAGCCGTTTGCCGTGGTGCCCTATAGCCTGCGCAACAACGATATAGGCCGCTTCGGCGGCAATACAGCCATGACAGCCGCGGCCTTCCTGCAGGAACTCAAGGATGAATTTGACTGCCTTTATCTCGAAGGGGCAGACCGCAGACGCATGATGTCCATCAGTGTTCACGACAGGATAGGCGGTGCCCCCGGAATCGTCAGCGCACTCAATTCCTTCCTCGAGTATGCCAAGTCTCATGCAGATGTCGGTTTTATGCGTAAGGATGAGATTGCCAGGTGGGCCTTGAGCCAAAACGATGTGCCGCTTAATCCGCCGCGACGATTCCCGGCAGGCTAAGTGGCCCGGCAGATAACGCCTTCCATCGACTCTAAAGCCACCATCCCGGGCTCAGTTTGAACCGGGATGGTGGCTTTGTGGATTGAGATCAGCGCAGTGCGCTCAGGGTTTGCCACTGGCGGCGGCCGAATTCCAGCACCACACCTACAGCCAGACCGGCGGCGGCATTGACGGCCAGGCTCACCACAGCGGTCGCCAGGATAACAAAGATACAGAAAGGCTTGCCGTCCAAGAGGCGTTTGGACCAGGCCAACTGCAAGCCGGCGGTGGACAGCAGACTACCGAGAATAGCCAGCGGAATAAGGCTCAGCAGCCAGGCCACGTTTTCCCCCCAGGAGAGGGCTATTAGCAGGCAACTGCCGCCGAAGATCAGCGGCGCCCACAGGCGGCGGGCACCGAAATGGTATTGCACCGCCAACCCACCGGCACCGTGGCACATGGCCGAAGCACCGAAGGGGCTCAGCAGCAGATTGGCCAGGCCAGAGCTGGTGGCAAAGGCCTTGGGGCTGAAACGCTTGCTGTCTTCGGGGAACTTCTCTTTGGCCATCACTGAGGTGGCGATAACGGCATTGGTCAAAGTCAACGCCAGTTGCGGCAGCACCAACAGGGTCGCCGCGGCGCCCCAGTCATTTAACTCGGGCCAGCTCAAGTGCCAAGGCGTGTTGTTGAACACAAAGCTGCTGTCGCTGCCGCCTTGCTGGTATTGCCACAGCATGCCGAGGGCGATCACCAAGGGCATGGCCAGATAGCGCAGCGGGATAAAGCGGGCAAAGAAAATCAGTGCGAAGGCGCCGAATCCCAGCACAGGCTCGTCGGCCATCATCTTGAAACCCATCCACAACAGCTGCAGCCCTATGGCCAGTTGGATACCGACACTGACAGCCTGGGATATTTGCCGCGACAGCCAACTGATGGCGCCGGAGGCCGCCAGTACCAGCAGTATTACTCCCATCAGCATGGCGCTGGCTTGCATCATGCCGGGTGTCAGCCCCTGGGCAATGACCAGGGCGGCAATCACCTTCATGGGTTGCACGGGAATGGGGCGGCGATAAAACAGGGCGGTGGCCAGGGCAAAGAGACCGAAACCGAGAAAAATGCCTTGGGGAGAAAACTGATTCAGGGCGATCAGCCCAAGCACCAGAGGGAGAAAGGTTCCCAGATCGGCAAAGGCGCCGCTGAGCTCACCCAGGGAGCGGTTTAATGAGGAAAAAGTCTTGCCGTTTGTTGTCATTGCACTTGCCACAGAAAAGGATGCCCAGACAACGCAAGAAAAATGCCATTTTTTGTAGGGAGTTGCATCACCAATGACCCGAATTTACCGTCATAGTCTAATTCAGTGTAGTGCCGCTTGGACACTTTGGCCCGATTCTGGGTCTAAATGTCTTTTTTGGGGATAAGTGGCATCTCGTTTGGAGAGTACCAGATGAGAGAGTGGCAGATGAGAGTGACCGGCTCCCGGGAGGCAGGGAGATGCGGGAGCCGGTCTTCAGGGCTTGCCTGAATCTGCTCAGCGGGCGTGGCGGACACCGCCTTTGTGCTTCATGGGGTCGCCCTCATAGCCCAGCGCCTGCCAGTCGAGGCGGTCACCGCCGTTGTGGCAGTCAGCGCACTTGAGCGCTTCACTCTTGGGCGAGACCATGTGGTTGATACGCCACCACATTTCGGTTTGGGCAAAGCCGTACTGGCCGCTGTAGCTGATGCCCTTGGCCTGCATGGGCTCACTGGCGGCCATCCCTAAGCGAATCGCCTTATCCCAGTCAAACTCAGACCAGAAACCGCCCTTGCCATAGGTCTTGGGATTGAGCAGCACCTTGTTGACCTTATCGTACACCTGCTTGCCTGTGTGCACCTTGAAGGGGTAGATCTTCGCCTTGGGATCCTGAATGTCACCCAGGGGGAAGGTCAGACGGGTGACCTGCTCGGGATCCATCTTGTCACCGGCCATATAGGCATCGGCGCGGCCGTTGTACCAGGCGTAGCTGGGCTTGACCATCTTGCCCCAAACGAAGCTGCCCTTTTTCTTGGCGTAGCTGTGACGACCATATTGATCCAGGCTCTCTTCCCTGTCTTCACCGGCAGTTGACCAGTCCCAGTGCAGCTTGGTGGGTTCATGGCGGGCAAAGAAGGGAATGTGGCAGGTCTGACAGGCCACGGTCGCCGCGTGCTTGTTCAGCTGTTTGTTGCCGTGTGGCGCACTGTCGTGGCAATTGTCACAGCCGATATGATCTTCACCACCTGGGGACACACCCATGGCGTTACCGCTGATCATATGCTTCTGAGTGGTGTGGCAGTCCTGACACTGGAAGTCATTACCATCGCTGTCCATATGCACATCCGTGGCCTTGTCCGGGTAGGCCATGGAGGAGTCGAGGTCGCCATGCTTGACCGCATCTCCGCCGCCGCCATAGAAGTGGCAGCTGCCGCAGTTATCTCGCACCGGCTTGCCGACATTCTGGGCGACCCGCAGCAGATCCACTGTCTTGAATACCTCTCCGGCCGCGACGGGATCTTTGACATAGGTACCCGTGGTGTCATGGCACACCAGGCAGTCCACCTTGGTCTTGTCCTTGAAGTCGAAGCTGTTGTCTTTCCAGCCGTAACCGGCATGGCAGCCGGTACAGCGCGGTTCGTTACCGGCGATGGAAACACAGAAGTTGTTGATGGAGTTTTTCTTGCCCCGTTTGACCGTGCGTCCGGGCAGTTCCTGCTCCAGTTCCCAGGTCCAGTGGGATGACAGCATAAAGTCATCGGCGTCTTTTTCATGGCACTCGAGACAGGCCTGGGTGACTTCCGAGCCTGTGTTAAAAGGGCCCTTGAGCACCTCTTTGTGGGGGCCGCCAGCCTGGGCTGGGCTCAGGAGACCGAGCCAGAGTGCCGTGGCTATAAATGGCAGATAAAATGTTTTCATCTGTGTTCCTCCCTAGAAATTCACTGTCAGTGAGGCGTTGATATCCAGCGCCGTATCCACCAAGGGCAATAGCGAATAGGCGTTGCCGTCCAGCACTTCATCCACCTTTACAGGTGCACCCACGGGCGTGCCCGAACCTGTGTATTCATAGTCGTAGTAGAGCCCCGCCAGCTTGATAAACATCCTGGGGTTGATATCGAAGATGTAGTAGGCCTCGGCCACATGGCCGCGGGTGGCCAGCTTGCTGCCGACCGGGTCGTCCTGGGCCTGGGTGAAGGGCGTCCAGTACTTGGAGCCATAGTTGTATTCCAGACCGAACTTGCCGTAAGGCGCCGGGATCTGCATGCCGATATAGATGCCGTAACCATCGTGGGAGGCATCGGACTCGGCGCTGGATGGCACCAGCAGCAGTTCATCGCCACTGCTGTTGAGCTCTGCCTGGAACACGGCGTCGGTCAACATGCCGCCGAACATGCCGGCGTTGCCGTTGCTCTCGCCGCGGGTCCAGCCGAAGGAGGCAAACAGCTTGAGATCGTCATCGGATTCATAGGCATAGCCCAGGCCGCCCAGGTACATGTCGCCTATGACCCCGCTGGGTTGCACCCGGGTAACAAAGTTGAAGTTGTCGAATTTCTGCAGATCGCTGTAGAGGGTGGGGGCGAAAATCCCGGCCAACTCGTTGGGGAAGGCCATGGTACCCTTGAAGCCGTCGTTGATGTCCCGCGCGGCAAATAGGGTCAGCTGCAGGAAGTGGTTACCGTCGTTGATCACATCAATGTTGAAACCGCCCAGATGGGTGTCCTTGCTGACGGTATCGCCATAGAGCTCGCCATTCCCCCATTGGGACTCAAAGCCCTGACCGTAACAGAAACGCACCACTTGGCCTTCTATCCCGGTGAGCTCTCCGAGTTTGTAGCCCAGAGTGGCGCCGTCAAAGTTGAAGTTGACCAGGTGCCCGGAAGGGGTGCCGCCACGTTTTTCATTTTCCCGGTAGTGGCTCGGCGGACCATAGGTGGAGGGGCGACGGCCGACAGACAGATAAAACTCGCTGCCGCCGATGTTTTTCCAGTCAAAGTAAGCGCGCTCGACCCGCAGCCAGTCGCCGCTGGGGTTGCCTGAGTTGGTGCCGTCCATGGTGAAGGAACGCCAGGAATCAAACACCTGCACACCGGTGGAATCGCCCCAGTCCTTGAACATGGTCAGGCGTCCGGCAAAGCTGACGTTGTCCCACACCTTGGCCTTGAGATCGAGCCGCAGCCGAGTGGTGTAGAAGATGTCATTGTCTATGTCGCCACTGCTATAAGGCGCCAGCACATAGGGCATAACGCCTTGCAGTTGTCCCTGGGCAAAGGCGTTGGCCAGCTCAGGGTTGGCGGCCATCATCTTGCCAAGGGGCGAGGTGGGGTCCATGGGGTTGCCCAGTTCGCCGGCCATGGCTTTGGCGCCGAAGTCGTTGAAGTCCATCTTGATCGCCGGATGCCAGGTGACATTGCCATAGTGCAGCGAGTGGGCTCGGGTGCGAAAGTCGCCGCTGATCTCCAGTCGATCGAGCGCCGTGTGCCGCTCTGTCTTGTCCACCCGGCTGTTGAGTATATCCAGCTCTTCGGTGATCTCCTGCAGTTGCTGTTTAAGCTCGCGGATCTTGGTGCTGTCATCCAGTTCCCCGGCCTGAAGCTGGGGGCTGCCGAGCAGAGCCAAACCCAGTGCCTGGGCCACCGCCAGTGCGATAAGAGTACGCATAGTTGATTCTCCTGACCGGCCTTGCCGGTCGTTTTCAGGCAGCAAGCAGCCCTGGGGTAACCCCATACTTGGCTTACTGACTGTTAATGAGTTAAGTGATTACGCGCTATCAACCGCAGGTCTGGGGTTGATCCGAGTCGGCGGCATGGTCGTACAGGAACTGTTGAATATCCTTGAGTTCCTGCTCAGTTAAAGGCTGAAACGCCTCGGGTTTGGCTTTGTGTTTGTCTCTGGCGAAGAATCTGTCCCATTGGCTCATGGTCTTGCTCATGGGAGTCAGTTCGCCACCTATGCCTGCTTTGCTGTGACACTCTTTACAGACTTTCTTGTACAGGTGTTTGCCTTTCTTGGGGTTGCCGCCGTCGGCTGCGGTGGCGCCTGTGGCCAATGCACAGGCTAAAAGCAGAAGGCCGAGTTTGCTGCTGGTGTTCATCATCTATTCCTCTGGGGTGACCGCCCGCTCCGTTAATGGGCTGTTATTTTATGTGTCCTTGCGGTTGTCAATTTAGCAATCCTGAGGTGCGTCAGCTTTGAACTGGATCACTTTCATGAAAATAATCTAATTGATAAAAATATCATTGAAAAAAATCTAATGGATTGGGTGGTTTTATATTTGCAATATATTGATTTGTTTTGTTTTTAATCTTTATCTGTTGACCTGTTAGAGAAGCCGTGAGTGGGATTTATAGCGGTTTTTTAGGCGTGATCAGCTTAACGTTTGTGAATATTTGTCGCGGCTAAAGTTGCATTTGTTAACTCCTGGGGTGCATCTACAGACTCTTTTCTCATCAATCTGGGGCAGGATTCCCTTCACACTTTCACGCCCTTTCCGGCGTCTTTGCGGGGGCTGGATCACACTCGCTCCCCCTATGTGGTTTACCACAATACCCACAGAAATTTAATGGGTAAACAATGAGCTCAAGCCGCTGTAGTCAAGCGGAATCCAATTCAAACAATAACCTGTGTGAGCGACCTTTTCCCAAGGGGGAGAGGATGGAGGTAACCATGATAGAGCTTGATAGGCGCACCTTTCTGAAAGGGGCTGGAGCCGGAGGGGCAACCTGTGCCCTGGCCGGGGTTCTGCCCGGTTCGCTGGCGGCTTTGGGGCGTAGCCCACTGACCGGCAGTGCCACTGAAATTGCCAGTATGTGTGAGATGTGTTCAACCCGTTGCCCGATTTCGGCACGGATTGTTGATGGCAAAAACGTCTTTATCAGCGGTAACAAAGAAGCCAAATCATTCGGCGGCAAGGTCTGTGCCCGTGGTGGCGCCGGTCATAGTCTGCTGTACGATCCACAAAGGATTGTCAAACCACTCAAGCGCGTCGGTGAGCGCGGCGAAGGCAAGTGGGCCGAAATCAGCTGGCAGGAAGCCTATCAAACCATCGCCAGCAAGCTGAATCAAATCAAAGCTGAGCATGGCCCTGAAGCCGTGGCGTTTTCCTCCAAGTCAGGCTCGCTGTCCGGACACCTGTTCTATTTGGGGCAGGCTTACGGCAGCCCCAACTCCTTTACCCACAACACCACTTGCCCGGGCGGTTATGTGGTCGCCGCCAAGGCGATGTTCGGCACCAAGGTAAAGCGGGATCTCTCCAACTCCAAGTACATCATCAACTTCGGTCATAACCTCTATGAGGGGATCAATATGTCCGAGACCCGAGGTCTAATGAAGGCCCAGGCCGACAAAGGCGCCAAGTTGGTGGTGTTTGAACCCAGGTTCTCTGTGGTGGCCGACAAGGCCGATGAGTGGTATGCCATTCGTCCCGGTTCGGATGTGGCCGTGGCCCTGGCGCTGTGCCATGTGCTGATTGCCGACAACCTTTATGACAAGGCCTTTATCGAGCGCTATGTTGAAGGTTTTGAGGCCTTTGGCGCCGAGGTTAAAGCCTACACCCCTGAGTGGGCTGAGAAAATTTCCGACGTACCCGCCGCCGACATCCGCCGTATTGCTCATGAGTATGCCGCCGCTGCGCCCCATGCCGTGGTCGACTTTGGCCACAGATCTACCTTCACTCCGGAAGAGTTCGATATGCGCCGGGCGCTGTATGCCGCCAACGTGCTGATCGGCAACCTGGAGCGTAAGGGTGGTCTCTACATGGGCAAGAAGGCCGGCAGCTACAACAAGTTTGCCGGTGAGGCCGTGGCCCCTGAGCTGGGTAAGCCGGGCGTCAAACTGCCCAAGCCGCAAGCCAAACGCATCGACCAGATGGATGAACAGTTTGCCATGGCCTGGTCCGGCGGTGGTATCTATCAGTCAATCATAGATGCGACTCTGGAAGCCAAGCCTTACCAACTGCGGGCCTGGGTCATGAGCCGCACCAACCCCATGCAGACCATGACCGACCGCGCCAAGGTGGTTGAGAGCCTGAAGAAGATGGAGTTTGTGGTTTCCTGTGATGTTTATATAAGTGAAACCGCCGCCTGGGCCGACATCATACTGCCCGAGTGCACTTACCTGGAACGGGATGAAGAGGTGGCCGACAAGTCCGGCAAGAACCCGGCCTACTACCTGCGTCAGCAAGTGGTGGATGTGATTGGCGATGCCAAGCCTTCCTGGCAAATTTTCCGTGAACTGGGCATAGAGATGGGCCTGGAGCAGTACTATCCCTGGGAAAACATGGAAACCCTGCAATTCCTGCAGGTGAATAAAGACGCCAAGCTGCTGCAGCACATCAAGGACAAGGGCTTTGTCAGCTACGGCAAGCCGCTGATGCTGCGCGAACCCAAGATGGTGGCCGATTTTGTCGCCGCCTACCCCAACGCCAGAACCGTGGATGAAGACGGTACTTACGGCAGCGCGCTCAAGTTCAAGACCCCCAGCGGCAAGATTGAACTGACCTCCGCCAAGGTGGAAGACATGGCGCCTGGACGCGGCACTATCGCCTATCGCGAAGTGACCCTGAAACAGCCGGACGAGCTCTACTTTATTCAGGGCAAAGTGGCGGTGCATACCAATGGCGCGACCCACAATGTGCCTATGCTGGCCAACCTGATGTCCGACAACGCCGTCTGGATCCACCCGGACACCGCCGCCAAGCATGGCATTGAGAATGGGGATGCCATTCGCCTCACTTCCAGTGTCGGCAGTGAAGAGGGCCATGCGCTGGTGACCAAGGGCATACGTCCCGACACTGTTTTCGCCTACATGGGCTTTGGCTCCAAGAACAAGGAGCTGGCACGGGCGACCGGCAAGGGCGTGCACTGCGGCAACCTGCTGCCCAACGTGACTGCACCTGTGTGCGGTATGAACGTACACACCACAGGTGTGAAGCTGGAAAAGGCATAAGGGGAGGCGAAGATGACTAAAAGATATGTGATGGTGCACGACGAGAATAAGTGCATCGGCTGTCAGGCCTGTAACGTCGCCTGCCGCAGCGAAAACGGTGTACCTGAGAGCGTAACTCGCCTGCAGGTACGGGTAGAAGGTCCATTCGGGGATGCGCCGCATCTGCACTTCAAGTATCACAGGGTGTCCTGTCAGCAGTGTGAAGATGCCCCTTGCGTCAAGGTCTGCCCTACCGGAGCGGCCTATGTGGGCGAGGATGGCATAGTCTCCATCAAGGCGGAAAAGTGTGTCGGTTGTATGTACTGTGTGGCTGCTTGCCCCTACAAAGTGCGCTTTATGAACCCGGAAACCAAGGTGGCCGACAAGTGCAACTTCTGTAAGGACACCCGACTGGCGCGCGGCGAACAACCCGCTTGTGTGACTGTGTGTCCCACAGACGCCCTGGTGTTCGGTGATGCCAACGAGGCCGGCAGCGAGGTGGCGACTCTGCTCAACACCCGCGTGACTTATCAGGACAAGACCCATCTGGGAACCAAACCCAGAATCTACCGTATTCCTGTCAAGAGAGGGGGGATCCAATCATGAACAATACTTGGGGCGATATGACGCAATACGACCCTGTCACCTGGCACTGGGTCATAGCCGTTTACCTCTTCTTGGCGGGGTTGTCGGCAGGCAGTCTGCTGATTGGGATCGGGCTGCGTTGGGTGCAAAACAAGACAGAGGGTGACAGCGGCATTCTCAAGGCAGCAGCCTTGATAGCGCCAGTGGCTATCTGTCTGGGGATGTTGTGTCTGGTGTTTGACCTGACCAAGCCATTCCACTTCTGGCTGATTCTGATCAACTATAACCTGACCTCTGTCATGTCCATCGGGGTGTTGGCGCTGTTGGTTTACATTCCGCTGACCTTTGCCTATGCGCTGGTCGTGCTGAAAGATGATCTCGGCAACTGGGGCCTGGGTTTCCTCAAGGGGATTGCAGAATCACTGACTGGCCTGCGCAAGACCATGGAAGTGCTGCTGTTCGTGCTGGCGATTGTCGTGGGTGCCTATACCGGCTTCCTGATCTCTGCCATGAACGCCTACCCCATGCTGAACACTGCCGTCTTACCGGCACTGTTCCTGGTGTCCGGCTTGTCGGCCGGTGCGGCAGCCAACGCGGTAGTAGCACTGTTGCTGTTCAAGACAGACAAGCACTGCTCACAGCTGGGACGGATGCACGGTTTGGAATTGCCGGTAATGGCGGCAGAAATCCTGTTCCTGTTTATGCTGTTCTGCGCGCTCTACTTCAAGGGTGGCGCTGCTGCCGCCGCGCTGGCATCACTGACAAGCGGCGTCTGGGCCAGCGTGTTCTGGATTGGGGTTGTGGGTATAGGTTTTGGTATCCCGCTGCTTTCCATGCTGTTGCTGCCGGCGAGTACCCGTCACAGCAAGGGAGCCATGCTGGCGGTAGCCTGCTGCAGCCTGACCGGCGTGCTGGCACTTAGACACTTTATTCTCTATGCAGGTCAGAGCTATCTTGGTTAACAAGCACTTCTGAACCTGTTTGAGCCTCAGCCCGTATCATTTGGTACGGGCTTTTTTGTGTTTGATGCCATAGTTTCATCGAGATTTGGACTATCTTTAACCCATATAACTAACGTCTTGCGTCTGGTTACAGATAAAAGCAAGAGGGTGATGAGATGAAACTGAGTCTTTTGACACTGCTTACCACGGGACTTGCCAGCACATTGGCACTGGCTGGGCAGGATGTTTATGAGGCCCGCGCCGATGCCATGGGCGGCGTTGCCGTGGCGGCCGGTAATCGTGAGGCGGCGGCCTTTTCCAATCCGGCACTGCTGGCTTTGCCTTCGCGCCGCAGCAATGACTTCAGTTTACTCATTCCAACCATAGGCGCCGATGGCGCCGATAAAGATCAGATGATCGATAAGTTTGATGCCCTGCAGGATAACTATGACGCCCTGGTTAATGCCATAGACGCCGCCGACACAGCGGCTATCGATGACTACCGAAAGCGCCTCAGTGGTGACTTGAAATCGCTGCAGGGCAATAGCGCTTACGTCAGTGCCGGTATCAATATGGCTTTGGTCATGCCCTCGGATGGTTTTAATTATGCCTTTGTATTCAAGAGTTATCTCGATGCCTTGGGAATAGCCGAAATCGCCGCCGCGGATATTGATGCCCTGGACAATTTGGACCCCAATAATCCGCCGGAAATCCAAGATTTGACCTCCCAAGGGCGAGTCGTGGCCGGGGCGGTTTCCGAGCTCGGGGTTGCCGTGAGCTATTCGCTATCTATCGTCAATATGCCGGTGACAGTGGGAGTTACCCCCAAGCTGCAACGGTTGGACAGTTTTAACTATGCCGTCAGCGCCAACAACTTCGATGCCGATGACTTCAACGATGATGATTATCGAAGCGATGACACAGGCTTTAACCTGGATATCGGTCTGGCATTCCAGCCATTGGATGGTTTGGTTATCGGTGTCAGTGGTCGCAACCTCATCAAGCGGGACTTAAGCAGCATAGAGGCCGGCGGCGTGCAGCTTACCTATCAGGTGAAACCTATGGTTACCGCAGGGGTGGCCTATGACTGGGCGGCCTTTTCGCTCAGCAGCGACTTGGATCTTACCGACAACGACAAGTTTGCCGAGCTTGAGGGCAGCCGCTATTGGCGTTTAGGCGGTGAATACCGGCCTGCTGACTGGGTTGCTTTACGGCTCGGTTATCGCCAGGATCTCAATGATCACACCGCCGATCTTTATTCACTCGGGACAGGGTTCGCCATAGGCAACAGTTTCCGGCTGGATCTCACCGGCATGTTTGGCAGCGATGACGCCATAGGCGGCGTACTGCAAACCAGCTATCACTTCTAAAATTAACCGTTGATGAGCGCCAGGCTTGATTTGATGGTCAGCAACAGGGCGCTCAACGCGCACAGCGCCAGCGTCAGGACTCGGGTCTTCTCTTTATCCACCCGGCCCACCAAGCGGCCAGCCACCAGAAAACCGAGAAATACCGAAGGCAGCAGCAACAGCGAAAGCCATAGGTGCCTCAGGGTCAAGAGGCCAAAACAGCCGAGAATAATCAAGGCTATCAATGAGCTGAAGATGAAGAAGGCCGACAGCGCTGCGCGGAACTGACTGGCATCCTTACCCGCCAGCAGCAGGGCCATCGGCGGTCCGCCTATGGCGGCCACGGTACCGAAGATCCCGGAAAATATCCCGGCGATAAACAGGCTGAGGCGGTTGATCTTGATGCTGTACTTTCTAAGGCTGAGGAATACGGCTACGGCCACAATCAGGGCTATGGTCAAGCCCAGAATAGGCTGCGGCGCCAGCAACAGCAGGGTGGCGCCAATCAGGCCGCCGGGGAGCCTCCCCAACAAGGCATATTGCAGGCCGTTGAATTCCAGGTGGCCACGCTCGCGTACCAGTGTCAGCAGGGCGATGGAAAACCCCATGGCGATAACAGGGGCAGGAACCAGTTCCGGATCGACGATATACAGCAAAGGTGTGGCTACCACGGCCAAGCCAAAGCCTATCAACGACTGGGTCAGGGCGCCGGTAAATATGATCAGGGACGCCAGTAGCAGGGTGACGGGATCTATCAGTGACAACATTCGCAAGCCCCAAAAAAAGACAAGGATCGCACCGCGATCCTTGTTCAACTATAAGGTAATTCTGAGGGACAACACACTTACTCCATGTCTTCCCATTCTATGCCCATGGCATCCATCATGCGCTTGGCCTCTTCCGGGATGCTGTCGGGTTTGTCTTTGGACAAATCCCCATCGTTGGGCAGTGGCTGGCCGGTATAGGCATGCAGGAAGGCTTCGCACAGCAGTTCGCTGTTTGTGGCGTGCCGCAGGTTGTTTACCTGGCGTCGGGTGCGCTCATCGGTCAATACTTTCAGCACCTTCAACGGAATAGAGACAGTGATTTTTTTCACTTGCTCGTTCTTCTTGCCGTGTTCGGCATAAGGGCTGATGTATTCGCCATTCCATTCAGTCATTGATTCACCTGTGATCTCACTAATTCGCAGCAGATTTTAAACCCTTACAGGATACAGTCAAATGATTGCCTGCAAAATCTGTGCAATATGAACAGAAATCCATACATTTGGACGTCCAAACGTCTTGATGCCTATTGACGGCTGGATGGTCATTGGTTAGATTTAGACGTCCAGACATCTTTATGGTGTCGAACCTCAGCATTCAGGAGTCGATTATGACAGAGCGGCGATTAGCAACCACAGCGGTCCGGCAGGGCATCGAATCAGACAGCCAGCACGGGGCCGTGGTGCCACCCATCTATCTGTCGACCAACTATGCCTTTGATGGTCACACTCAGCCAAGAGCCTTTGATTACAGCCGCTCGGGTAATCCTACCCGCTCCATTCTGGGGGATGCCTTGGGGGAGCTGGAACAGGGCTGCAGTGCGGCAATCACAGCGACCGGTATGGCGGCCATTACTCTGGTGGTCAACCTGCTGGGGCCGGATGACCTCTTGTTGGTGCCCCATGACTGTTATGGCGGTAGCTATAGGCTGTTCACCAATCTGGCTGCCAAGGGCCAGTTTCGCTTGCAGGTTTTGGATCAAACCGACCCGCAAGCACTCGCCGCTGCCATGGCGCAAAAGCCGCGCATGGTGTGGCTCGAGACTCCGTCCAATCCGCTGCTGCGGGTAGTGGATATTGCCGCTATTGCCGAGGCGGCCCACCAGCAGGGCGCATTGGTGGTGGTCGACAACACTTTTTTATCGCCGGCGCTGCAACAGCCTTTACTGTTGGGGGCCGACATAGTGGTGCACTCGACCACTAAATACATCAATGGCCACAGCGATGTGGTGGGCGGCGCCGTGATTGCCAAAGATCCTGAACTGGCAGAGCAGCTGCACTGGTGGTCCAACACGCTTGGGCTGAGCGGTGGCGCCTTCGACAGCTACCTGACCCTGCGTGGCCTGCGTACTCTGGCGCTGAGGATCCGCGAGCATCAGGCCAATGCCGAGCGCATAGTGGCGCTACTGAGCCAGAGTCCCGTGGTAGACAAAGTTTACTATCCGGGGCTTAAGAGCCACCCAGGTCATGAAATTGCCGCCAGGCAGCAGAGTGGCTTTGGCGCTATGCTGAGTTTTGAACTCAAGGGTGATGAGGCGCAGGTGGTTGCCTTCCTTGGCGCGCTCAGGTTGTTTTCCGTGGCCGAGAGCCTGGGAGGGGTTGAGAGCCTGGTGGCCGTGCCCGCCACCATGACCCACAGAGCCATGGCGTGTGATGCTCGCGCCGAAGCCGGCATTAAAGACACGCTTATCCGCTTGTCTGTGGGCATAGAAGATGGCCGGGATCTGCTGGATGATATCGCCGCCGGATTGGCTGCAGCCGCAAACTGTTGAATTGAAGGAGCTTGAGATGGCACGTTGTCACCTACATAAGTTTGGCGGTTCCAGTCTCGCCGATGCCGATTGCTACCGACGGGTCGCCCATATTTTGCTGACCCATGGTCATGCAGATGATCTTGTAGTGGTTTCCGCCGCCGGCAAGAGTACCAATTTTCTCTATAAACTGCTGAACCTGAAGGAATCCGGCGCTCTGTGGCAGGAAGAGCTGCAGGTGCTTGTCGGTTATCAGCAGAATCTGATTGAACAGCTGCTGGGCAATGAACAGGCGCGTCAACTGCGGGAGCGTCTGTCTACAGATAAGGCGCAACTGGCCAGTTTGTTGTCCTTGCCTGAACTCAGCGAATACCAATGCAATCAGGTGGTGGGTTTCGGTGAACGCTGGTCGGCCAGACTGATGGCGGCGCTACTGCGGGAGTCCGGTGTCGCCGCTTCCCATGTGGATGCCCGCAGTTTGTTGATTGCCGATGAGGGCGCAGTCCCCAGGATTCGCCTCGATGAGTCCCGTGAAAGGGTGCAGCGGCTGCTGGCCGAGCATCCCGATGAGCGCCTGGTGATCACCGGCTTTATCTGCGCCAATAGCCAAGGCGAAACTCTGTTGCTCGGTCGCAACGGCTCCGACTTCAGTGCCACCCTGATAGCCAGCCTGGCCGATATCGACAGGGTGACTATCTGGACAGATGTTGAAGGGGTGTTCAATGCCGATCCCAACAAGATTGCCGATGCTAGGCTACTGAGCAGTATGTCGCTGGCTGAGGCCGACCGCCTGGCGCGGCTCGGCTCCCCGGTACTGCATTGCCGTACCCTGCAGCCGCTGTTTGATACCGAGGTTAGCCTGGCGGTGCGTTCGAGCTACGCCTCGCATACCGACTTTACCCTTATAGCCCCCAAGAGTGATGCTGCAAGCGCCCCTGTGGTGACCAATCTCAATCAGGTGTCCCTCTTGAGCCTGGAGTTCAATGGCACCCAGGCTCAGACGCTTGATGCGCTCAATGAGGCGGGTTTGACCCCGCTGGCCTGCTGGTCTCAGGGGCAACACAAACTTGAGCTGGCCTATACTCCCGAATTATCCCGCCAAGTCTGGCAGCTACTGGAAGCGCAGACATCCGAGCTCAAAATTCAAAGCATTACCGAGGACAGAGAGCTTGGGCTGGTGGCCCTGGTAAGCAGTGGCGCCGGCAGTTATCGCCGCAGCTTTGCCCGCTTGCTGAGCCGTGAAGCGCGGCCTCTGTATCAGGACCAACTCAGCCTGGTCACCCTGGTGCCCAAATCGCAGGTGAACCTGCTGACCCAGAAGGTGCACAGGCGCTGCGCCGGCCCCCGCAAACGCATAGGCGTTATTCTGCTGGGGGTGGGTAACATAGGCGAAGCCTGGGTGGAGTTGTTCGGCCGAGCCCGCGACGGCCTCAAACGTGAGCTGGAGGCCAGTGTTGAACTCCTGGGCTTGGCGAGTTCGAGCCGTGCCTGGATCTGCAATGAAGGGATCTTTGGAGATGACTGGCAGGCAAGGTTTGAAGCCGAAGCCACCCCTTGGCAGTATGAACATCTGTTCGAACAGCTTGCGTTGCTGCAAGCCGATGAACTGGTGGCGCTGGATATCAGTGCCAGCGCCGGACTGACACTACAGTATCCTGAGTTTTTTGCCCGTGGCATTCATATGGTCAGTGCCAACAAGTTGGCCGGCTCCGGGCCATTGCCTTTCTACCGCGAGCTGAAACAGCAGTTGGGTAACCGCCGACTGTTCTGGCGTTACAACGCCAGTTGCGGCGCCGGGCTGCCGGTGCAGCACGCGCTCAATGATTTGCACAACAGCGGCGACAGGGTAGAGGCTGTCGGCGGTATCTTCTCCGGCACGCTCTGCTGGCTGTTTGAGCATTTCGATGGCATCAAACCTTTCTCCGAGCTGGTGTTGCAGGCCAAAGAGCTGGGGATCACTGAGCCGGATCCCAGGGACGATCTTTCCGGGCGTGACATGCAGCGCAAGCTGTTGATTTTGGCCCGTGAAATAGGTCTGGAACTGGAGCTTGAAGATATTCGCTTAAGCTCTCTGGTGCCTGAGGCGCTGGCCGACATTCCGCTGGATGAGTTTTTGCAGCGGATCCCCGAATTGGATACCGCTCTCGCGCAGCAGTTTGCTGCCGCGGCCGAGCAAAACAAGGTGCTGCGCTATGTGGCTTCATTGGAGCAGCAAGATGGCCAGGTTAACGCCGAAGTCTCTCTGCAATGGGTAGAGCGTCAACATCCATACGCCAACCTGACCCCGGGAGATAATGTGTTTGTCATCCGCTCGGCCTTCTACCAGGGTAATCCGCTGATCATTCGCGGCCCAGGTGCCGGCAGGGAAGTGACTGCCGCGGCAGTACAGTCGGATCTGGTGCAGATCTGTCGCGATCTGCTGCAGGAGTAGGGTTGGCATTAGCGTCATATTTGAAGCCGGTTGCCTCTTGGCTAGGAAAAGCCTGTGTGAGAGGCCGTTCTCGGACGTGCTGTCCTTCATGGTATTCGGGCTTCCAGCCTATCCGTACCGCGGGTGACGGGCTTGCGGTTTAGCAGGAAGCTGAGATCAAGTTTATTGGTGAGCTTTGGCTTAAAGCCATGCTAGCCGCTGTGCCAGCGGCCTAAAGTCGTGGAGCTTCGCCCCACACCCGAGGAAAGGGGGCTGTATCGACTCGCCCCCTTTCCAAACCCCCAGCGACCCGCGACGCAGCGGAAAACCCCTTGTGCTTATGATGCCAATTCGCTATCGCGCCAGACGCTCAGAGTCACATCCATGTGACTCTTACCCAGCTCAACATCCTGTCTCGCGCTCGTGAGCTCGTCGCTAAGCGACACTCGCCCCTGATTCGACTGAGCTGCGTCAGCATCTGCCGGACAGGAGTCCCAATGCCGTGAAGGGCAGGACGCCCGTGAACGGCCATGCCTCGCTACGCGATGGTCATCAACGCCCTGCGGCCGCTTCGAGCGGGATTCGGTGTAATTCTGTGAAAATGGAGTAGCTTGAAATATTTGAGCGATTTGCAGACATACGCCTATTTTCCAGGCACTGGCGGAACTGTGACCGTCGAAAACAGGGACGTTTTCGTCGAGGCTACAAGGACGTATTCACGCCGTGTCACAGGATCGACTGTGCATAAGCCTGCGGCAGGCAATGAGTAACATCCGTCGCCGGAAGCTCGGCCAATACTAACTTAGATACTCTTAGCTGGAAGCTATGATAGCCGCTGTGCCAGCGGCCTAAAGTCGTGGAGCTTCGCCCCACACCCGACCAAGCGGGGATCAACAGCAATCCCCTCTTGGATCTCCCTTGCCGCCCCACACGGTGTCGAAAGCCCCTCGGCCTAATGGCGCAAATAACTAGCGCTTCAGACGCTCAGAGTCACATCCATGTGACTCTTATCCAGCTCAACATCCTGTCTCGCGCTCGTGAGCTCGTCGCTAGGCGACACTCGCCCCTGATTCGACTGTCGCTGCTTCGGCATCCATGCCTCAGCCACGTTATTTGCGCCAACGGCTTTCGGCGACACCGAGGGGGAATAGGTGCAACTCTGTTAGTCCTGAGCAGCTTGAAATATATGAGCGATTTGCAGACATACGCCTATTTTCCAGGCACAGGATCACTTGTGCGAGAGCTCTCCCCAGGTGTAAAGCCGAGGCTTTGCAGAAACACTCATTAGTGGCTTTCATACTGATTAAGATAAATACACCTTTGAAGCCATCTTTGGGCTTGACTTCAATGACAGTTTCTCTAGTATGTGGACATATAGACGTCCAAACGTCCAGATAGACAGTTGAGGGAATTTTCAATGGCTTTTCATCACGCACAACATGCGCACTCGCTGAACCAGAGCTTGTCCGAGCTCAACGGCGACATCAATGTTTCTTTCGAGTTCTTTCCGCCCTCAACGCCTGAGATGGAAACCTTGCTGTGGAACTCAATTCAGCGCCTGGAGCCACTGAATCCCAAGTTTGTTTCTGTCACCTATGGTGCCAACTCAGGAGTGCGGGATCGCACTCACAGCGTGATCGAGAGGATCCAGCAGGAAACCGAGCTGGTGGCGGCGCCGCACCTGACGCTGGTGGATGCCAGTGATGAAGAGTTACTGGAGTTGGCGCGTCATTACTGGAACAGCGGTATTCGTAACATAGTGGCGCTTCGAGGCGATCTGCCGGAAGGCAGCCCCAAGCCGACACGTTTTGCCTCAGATTTGGTGCGTTTGCTGCGCTCGGTCGCCGACTTTGATATTTCGGTGGCTGCCTATCCTGAGGTGCACCCGGATGCGGCCAATGCCCAGGCTGACCTTATCAACCTGAAGCGCAAGATTGAGGCCGGTGCCAGCCGTGCCATCACCCAGTTTTTCTTCGATGTGGAGTCTTATCTCAGGTTCCGCGACCGTTGTGTGGCCGCCGGCATTGATGTGGAAATTGTTCCCGGGATATTGCCTGTGGGCAACTTCAACCAGCTCAAGCGTTTCGCCGCCATGACCAATGTGTCTTTGCCGGGATGGCTGCACCGCCAGTTTGAAGGTTTGGATAACGATCCCGGCACCCGGGCGTTGGTGGGCGCCAACGTGGCCATCGACATGGTCAAGGTGCTTTCCCGTGAAGGGGTGAAAGATTTCCACTTCTATACCCTGAACCGCGCCGAGCTCACCTATGCCATCTGCCATACACTGGGAGTGCGTCCAGGCAAGTAATGGCCTCTCAGTGAACCTTTGATAAAAGGAAGCCCACCAATCGGTGGGCTTGTCTTTAGTGAGTTAAACCTTGAATTGGCTGACCAACTGCTTGAGGCGTACTGACAGCTGCGCCAGCTCTTCACCGGCGACGGCTATCTGGGCGGCGCTTTCACTGCCCTGAGCCACGCCATCATTGATATTGTTGAGATTGCGATTGATCTCTGCCGAGACGGCGCACTGCTCATTGGCGGCGCTGGCTATCTGGATATTCATCTGGGTGATGGCGGAAACCGCGGCGCGGATCTCATTGAGAGCCGCATCGGCGTTTTGCACTTCGGCAACACACTTATCCATGGTTTGATTACTGCTTTGCATCACACCGACGGCTGATTGCGCCCCTTGTTGCAGGGTTTCAATCATCTGCTGAATTTCGGTTGTCGATGCCTGAGTGCGGCTCGCCAGGGTGCGTACTTCATCGGCTACCACGGCAAAGCCCCGCCCCTGCTCGCCGGCCCTGGCTGCTTCAATGGCGGCATTGAGTGCCAGCAGATTGGTCTGATCGGCAATATTGCGGATCACTTCCAACACAGAGTCTATCGCCTGACTGTCCTGCTCGAGCTTGTCGATAGCAGCCGCAGCACCGCGGATCTCTGACTCCAGCCCGGCCATCAGCTCAACCACACTGTTGACCACCTGTTTACCCGAATCTGTGGCGGCATCGGCTTGCTCTGCCGAGTCGGCGGCAACAGTGGCATTTTGGGCGACCTCCTGAACCGTGGCAGCCATCTCGTTCATGGCGGTAGCCACTTGTTCGGTTTCCCTTTGCTGCTGCTCGGCGCTGTGGCGGCTGTCGCTGGTGATGCCGGACATCTCTTCGGCCGAGGTTGCCAGTGAGTCAGTGGCTTGAGTCACCTGCTGAATAGTTTGCTGGATTTTGGCGACAAACAGATTGAATGCCCGCGCCAGATCGGCAATTTCATCCTTGCTGCTCACTTCGATACGCTTGGTCAGGTCGCCTTCCCCTTGAGCGATATCTTCCATGGCGCTGGTAGTTTGCGCGATAGGGCGGGTGATGCTGCGGGCAATAAAGAAGGCGATAACGGCGCCCGCCAACAGCGCTATGGCACCAATGGCCACCAACTTGAGTTTGATATACCAGAGGCTGGCTTCCGAGTGGCTGCGATCCATGGCGATCGCCAGTACGCCAATGGGATTATCGGAAAAGTCAGTCACCTGATGCAGGTAGAGGACATGACTATTGTTATTCAGACTTATCAGAGACTTGTCAGCTTTTCCCTGTTGTACTTTCTGCAGCAGCGCCGTGTCTTTGAAAGCCGCGGTTTCAAAGGTTCCGCCAAAACGGCGGTAACCGCTGCTGTCAGGTGTCAGCAGGGCAATTTCGGCCTGGTAATTCTGTTTGAAGGCATCGAAGAAAGGCTGGCCAAATGACATGCCAAACTCAACCGAACCTGTGTGTTGTCCCTGATAAGTCATTGGCGCCAGGCCACGGATCCCGAGGCCGGCCACACCCTTCTCGAGCCCCATTATCGGCTGCTTGCTGTTATTGGTTTGCACTACGGTTTGGCGAAACCCAGAGAGATCGTCACCGAACTTTTCCGGCTTATGTACCCTGAGGAAGGAGATGGCCGGTGGCAGATGGAACTGAAACTGCTGCACGGCAAAATCCCGCTTCAACGGGACAAACAGTTGTTGGCTGCGGTTGTTGAGTGAATCCCTGTCGCCGAAGGCGAATTCCTGTTGCATTTCCGGGGTATTGGCCACCACTGTGGCCAACGCCTCGGCCAATTTGCCTGAAGAGTCAATTTCAGCAATCGCAGTTTGATACAGCTTATGCAGTTCACGCTGCTCGGCATTGTCAATTTGGCCGGAAAATTCCGACAGTACCAAGGGCATGATAAAGCTCATCATGGCGATAAGCACGGCGCAGATCCCCAGCACGATTCGAGTGCCGATTTTCAAATGTGAGAACAAGTTAGCCTCCAGGCATGGGAGTGATTAAAACGAGGGCGCAGGATCTCAATAGCCTTGTAATAGCCACCGACCTTGCGCTGGGCTCATTGTACCTTCACCGGGTCAAACAAGGTTGGAAAATTATAGTGGCCCTTGTGTTAACTGATTGCGACGTATGACAAATTTTTGTCCCGATCCGTTTACTTACTGAACAGATGTGCGAGGCAGATCGGGTTTATTTTCGATCGGCTATTTACTTAGCAGGCTAAATAAATAAAATACTTAGCCTGCTAATTAATCAGTTAATCAAGATGCACAGATATATAGAACAGCTGACCGAGACTTCTCTGGGAGAGCGCTTGGGGCGTTTACACAGGTTGTGGCGCATGGTCGCCGATAACGAGTTGGCGCCTCTGGGGCTGACCCATCCTCGCTGGACCGCGCTGTGGAAGCTGAGACGCATGGGCGACCACATCAGTCAGAAGCAGCTGGCCGAGTCTCTGGAGATAGAGCTGCCTTCTTTGATGCGTACTCTGGGGCAGTTGGAGCAGCAGGGGTTGATCACCCGCCACAGCTGCGAGCACGACAAAAGGGCTCGCATCGTTTCCATGACGGCCCAAGGAGAGGAAGTTATTCGCTCCATGGAAGCCAGAATCATCCAGGTGAGGGCCAAGCTGCTGGTGGGTATAGATCCGGATGAGCTGGCCCATTTTGAAGCCGTGATCACCAGGATTTGCGATAACGCCCAGCATCAGCTGCAGCAAGAACAAGATAAATGAGAGAGACTTTATGACGCCAGATCAACAATTTGCCAGACTCGTTAAAATTTCCATGGCAGGCTTTGTGCTGGTCTTTGCCTATTTCATGTTGGCGGATCTGGAGATGCCGCTGACGCCGCAGGCGATGGCGACCCGCACTGTGGTCAAGATAGCTCCTCAAGTGAGCGGCCCGGTGCAATCTGTGGCCGTGGCCAACAATCAACATATAGAGGCCGGTCAGTTGCTCTTCGCCATAGATCCGGCCCCCTTTGAGCTCGCGCTTGAGCAAGCCAAATTGGCGCTGGAGCAAGCGATGCAGGATAACGCCGAGCTGGATGCCGCCATAGAGGCTGCCAGAGCCGATGTCAGCGCCAATGAGGCCATGTTGCAACAGAAACAACGTGAGGCCAGGCGCCTGGATGCACTCTATGCCAGCAATGGTGTGTCACGCCAACTCAAGGATCAGGCGGATACTGATGCCAGTTCGGCGCTAGCCAAGTCGGCAGCCTCCAAGGCGCAGTTGGCCAAACTCAAGGTTTCCCGGGGAACAGCCGGGACAGAGAATCTCAAGTTGCGCCAGGCCCGCAGCCGTTTGGCTCAGGCGGAATTGGATCTGAGTTACACCAAGGTGCTGGCAGAGAACGAAGGCATAGTGACCAATCTGCAACTGGCCAGTGGCAGCATGGCCAACAAGGGCCAACCTGTATTGGCCCTGGTGTCGGAACAGCTGGATATCATTGCCGATTTTCGCGAGAAAACCCTCAGGGGAGTCGAACCTGGCACTGAAGCCTGGGTGGCGTTCGATGCCGAGCCAGGCAGACTCTACCCCGCCAGGGTCAGCAGCCGCGATGCCGGTGTCAGCGCCGGACAATTCGACGCCAACGGCATGTTGGCGACGCCGACCGAGTCGGATCGTTGGGTGCGGGATGCCCAGCGTCTGCGTTTGCACTTTGAACTCCTGGGTGAAGAACACCCCATGTTGGCGGCCGGCTCCCGTGCTACGGTACAACTACTGCCGGACAACAGTTTCTACCGTTTCATGGCCAAGCTGCAGATCAAGGCAATCAGCCTGCTGCACTATATCTATTGAGGTGGCCGATGATCCTGCGTCACCACCCCTTGACTCAGAATGAGCTGCGCCAGTGCCTGCGCATAGCCACCGGCGCCAGCCTGGGCTTTCTGATCTGTAAGCTGATGAATTGGAATTACGGGGTGTTTTACACTGTCACCCCCATGTTGTTGCTGGGACTGGTACCTGTGATGAACGGCCATGCGGCGCGTCAGTTGCTGGCTGCTGCGGCCATCTGTGGGATTGAGGTTGGCATCATAGGCGGTTTGCTTGGCAGCCATCCGGCACTGATGACCTTGATTGTCTTCGTACTGTTTCTGTATCGCTTTGCCTGTATGTCCCGTGGCGCTCTGTTTCTGTTTGGTGCCAACGGGGTGATCAGCCTCAGCATCATGCTGCATTTTGCCAGCTATCCGGATACCGATCTTAACGATCTCATCTTCGGTAACTTTTGGGCCAGTGTACTGTCTGTGCTGATAGCTTATTTGATGACAGTGCTGATCCCGGATGTTGAACCTCGCAGCGCTTATGTGCCCGGGCCCAAGCAGCCCCACAGAATGCGCCATGAAGCGCTGATGGGGGCCAGTGTTGCAACCCTGTCGTTTCTGATATTCCAGGCTTTTGATCTGCGCGACTCCATGTCGGCTCAGGCAACTACCTTGCTGTTGCTGTTCCCCATGCATTGGAATGGGGCTCTCGACTACGCCCGCAAACGGGCAATGGGCACTGTACTCGGGGTGGTATACGGGATGGCGGTGCAGCTGTTTCTGTATGATTGGTCCGGTGTGCTTTTGTTGGTCGTACCCATGCTCTGGTTCGGTACCCTGTTGTTTGCCCAAGCCCATGTCAAAGAGGCCAGCGGCTCGGCGGTGGGCTTTGGTGCCATGACCACTTTGGGAATACTGTTCGGCCAATACCTGACTCCGGGGAATGATCTGATCTTCAGTGCCCTGTATCGGGTGAGCAGCATTCTGGTGGCCATAGTCGGTACTTTACTGGCCTGTTACCTGTTACATCATTTTCTCAACAGTTTTGAGGCGACCCGCTTTGGAGAGTAATTGCCTCTAAACGAGAATCGTTATCCAATACATTGTTAGAAAAGGGTTTTTTATAAAACTCAAATCGTAAGCAAATATTTCAAAGGTTGGGATTTATTTGAGCTGCAAACCTTATGGCATCTGGATTGTGCCCGGTTGCCCTGGTTTTTTGATATTTATCGCAAACTTCTCATATATGTGATTTGGATCTATGCTATAGCCCTTACTCATAATGGGGGATAACAGATGAAATCAATCACGCTCGCCGCAGGTGGCCTGCTGCTGTTGGCTCAGTCCATAGGGACAGCCATGGCAGCACAACCGGCTATGCCACCACAGGCCGCGCTTTGTGGCAGTTGCCACGGCCCTCAGGGACAGGGCGTAGAGCCGCTGGGCCCAAGGCTCGCCGGACTTTCCAGCCAATATATTCAACAACAGATCAAGCTGTTCCAGGCGGGGACCCGCCAAAACGCCACTATGATGCCCATGGCAATGACTCTGCAGGGTGATGAGGTTATCGGCCAGGTGGCGGATTACTTCTCTGCCCAGAGCGTCGCCGAGGTCAAACCCAAGCTCAGAGGTGAGCAAGTGGTATTTGCCGATCCGACTGAAAAACTGGTGTATCAGGGCGACTGGACCCGGAACCTACCCGCCTGTGTAACATGCCATGGCCCGTCAGGTCTGGGTGGCGGCACTTTCCCAAGGCTTGCCGGTCAGCAAGCCAGCTACATCAAGACTCAACTGCACGCCTGGCAGGATGGCAGCCGTAAAGGTGATGTCGATGGCATGATGGAGCATGTTGCCAAACAGCTCAATAGCGCCGAAATCGACGCCATCGCCAGTTATTTTGCCAATCTCAAGTAAGGACGCAGCATGAAAAAATCTACTCTGTTTATCATGGGTGCTGTGGCCGCAATGACAGCTCAGGCCCAGGCCGAGAATCTTCCCGATCGCCAGGCGCAATTGCCTTCTTCTCCCAAGGTGGAGGGACAGGAATATCTTATCCCCAGACCGCTGGATACCATTCCGGCCGGTGCCTTTGGTGACAAGGTGCGCAAGGGCTATCAGCTGTTCGTCAATACTCAGCAACTGCGGGATAAATACGTCGGCAATGAGCTGAACTGTGTCAACTGCCACATGGATGCCGGCCGTAAGCCTAATGCTTCTCCTATCTGGGGTGCCTATTTCGCTTATCCTGCTTATCGGAAGAAGAATGATAAGGTCAACAGCTTCGAAGAGCGTATCCAGGGCTGTTTTACCTATTCAATGAACGGCAAGGCGCCAAAGAGCGGCAGCCCTGAGTTGGTGGCCTTGTCTGCCTATGCCTATTGGCTTGGGGTCGGTGGCTTGATGGATCAATACGGCGTCAACGGCGAAGTGCCTGAACTGGCCGATGCCGAGCTTATCAAGGGCGGCAAACGGGAAGACTTCCCTATTCCTGAAGCCATTAAGCAGCAATTGACGGTAGAGCAACGCGCCAATCTGCCGGGCCGGGGTTACCCTTCAATCCCCAAACCTGAGCAGGCCTATGACCCTGCCCGTGGTGAGCAGGTTTATCAGGCCCATTGTCAGGCATGTCATGGTGCCGATGGCCAAGGTCAGGCGATAGCCGGTGTATATGCCTTGCCACCTCTTTGGGGGCCTCAGAGCTTTAACTGGGGCGCCGGAATGCACAGGGTTAACACGGCTGCCTTCTTTATTCACGAGAATATGCCACTGGGCAAGAGTATGCAGCTAACCACTCAGCAAGCCTGGGATGTGGCTGCCTATATCAACTCCCATGAGCGTCCTCAGGATCCCCGCTTCAAAGGAAAGCTCGAGGAAACCCAAGGCAAGTATCACAAGCATGCCGGTTACTATGGTAAAGAAGTAAAGGGTATCTTGCTGGGCAAAGAGGCTTATCCAGTCTTCCCCAAGAAGCAGTAAGCTCAGAGCCTTAATCTATTCAGCGCGCCCATAGGCGCGCTTTTTTATACCTGGCTGCAAGGAGTAGGGATTGCAGCTCTGCTGGCTATAGACCGATGAGAGGACAGGCATTGAATAGCCGAGAGGGCATAGAAAGAAATAGAAAGGCCGGTCTCAGGGGGATGACCGGCCTTGGATACTGATGGGCTCAAACGGAGATGAGCCCAGGCATCATACTCTGCTTAGATGATCAGAGGTTATTTTCCAGGTACTGGCGGATAGCTGTGTCGTTAAAGACACAGGCGTGGTTGCCGCCGAAACCGACTTCGAGTGCGAAAACGCCATCGCCGATACGCATGTTCTTGGCGTCTTCGGCATTGTCGTTGATGTTCTTGATATGCAGGGTCTTGATCTGCGCAACAATCTCTTCCTTGGCGTCCTGGTCGTTGGCGAGTTCTCTGAACGCGGATTTGACACGATCCAGTGCATAGGTGGGCACGTACATGATCTCTTTGGCGCTGTCGAAGCTATCCCAGTCAAAGGTTACGTCCAGGTCGGCATCCAGAATGCTCTTTATGTCCTGCTTGAACTCAACCACATACTGCTCTTCGATAGAGCGCTTCCATTGCTTTTCTTGTAAACCCATTATTTCCTTCTCTATAAGTTGAGGAGAGCGCGTACTGGCCACTCAAGCAACCGATTTACGCCCCCAAATCATATCCCTTGGTTTGTTTCCAAGGAGGTAAACCGGGGCCAGTCTACCTACTTTGTGGCATGGGATCCATAGGGTTATGACCGAAAAATGCTTCCTTAAAAATAAATTAAAAACTCAGCTAATCAATGAGATTGGTTGTTTTGCTCCGATAGTATGCGATTTGTTCGCTATCAGAAACATTCGTTGGCAACACCTCGGCGGTGATGACAAATCCTCGGTGCCATAGGGGCGGTAAGCCGCCTGATAGCGCTATTATCAATAGAGCAACCATTATCAACATTATCGGTTCAGGCATGGATTTGAGAACTTCAGCTTCAGGAACTCGAAGCCGAATGTTCCATTATGGCATCTGGAATAGTGGCAATTTACTGTAACAATATCGGGTGAAATGCTTACCCATTGTCAGGAGGATAAGCATAGAATGAATGCCTGAACGGAGAATTATTTAGCTTGGCAGTTCAGCTTCTGTCTATTGGCAAGGGTTTTTCCCTGGGGCAAGATGAAATAAGCCGTATGCCGTTTTGCTTGAATTTTCAGCATAAGCTTGCCCGATAAAACAGGATTACAGGGATTGTCATGACTCAGACTCACTATATTGCCCGTTGCCATTGTGGCGGGATTCAGTTGGCGCTCACTTTTCCCAAGGGAGTCAACAATGTTCGCCGTTGTGATTGCTCCATGTGTCGCCGCCGCGGCGCGCCGGTAGCCTCTGTGTCCTTGGCCAATCTCAAGCTGGTGAGCGGCGCAGAGCTGCTCAGCTGTTATCAGTTCAATACCCATACCGCCAAACACTATTTCTGTAGTCGCTGCGGTATCTATACTCACCATCAAAGGCGCTCAAACCCACAAGAGTACGGCATTAATCTGGGGTGCATCGACGAGTTGGATCCCTTTGCCTTCAAGGATGCTCCCGTGATGGATGGCATCAATCATCCCGCTGACAGGGAGGCCTTATGACAGATAAGTCTGCCGCCCTGTGCCCCGTCTGCAGGCAAGCCAATCAATGCGCCATGGCGGCAGGTACAGATCCTGCGCTTTGCTGGTGCATGCAGGCTGACTTCAGCTACCTGGAGTTGGCGCTGCGGAATATCCCACGCCATAGCTGTATCTGTAGTCGTTGCCTGCAGGAGTTAAAGCAGGAAAAATCCACTGTTCCAAAAAGTTAGGCATGTTAACCTAGGTCAACTACAATGACCTCAGCGTAATGGGCAAGGAACTGCAAATCAGCGTGAATTCAGTGTATTTGGCGTATTTGGCCAACCTCCTCCTCTTCTCGATTCCTCCGCTGTATCTGGCAACTTTGCCGCCCATGGTGCGCAGGGTAGGTCTATATAGCTACTTGTCCATTATTCTGCTCATTGGTGGGGTATTGGGCGGCGTATACGCCTTTCCCCTGGCCGATGGCCTGACACTTTCCGGTGGCAGCATGGCTTACGGTGCCTTTATGATGACGGCCGTCATGCTATTAATCACCGAACGGCGCGAGTATGTTTTTCACTATCTGCTCAGGTTGCTGATATCGGTCAATCTATTTGTCTTTTGCGGTTTCGAGTTCCTGCTATGGGTGCTGGAAAGCCCGAGTATGGTCAATTTCAACAATCTGAACCCGGATCTGTTTCGGGTTTCGTTGTGGATGATGTTGCTGGGCGGTACCATGATAGCCCTGCAATTTCTGCTGATGATGCAGCTGTTTATCTGGCTCAAGAAATGGCTCAAGACCTTGGCCGCCGTGACCGGAGTCTACACCTTGGTGTTTATTCTGGTGCTTTGTCTCGATGGGGTAGTGTTTCCCTTGATCCTTGTCGGACTGGAGCCTGAGTTAATCGAAAAAATGATCAGTAATCTGCGCGGAAAGCTGGTGCTGGCCATCTCTTTCAGCTTGCCTTTACTGCTGTTTTATTGGCTGTTTCGCAATAATTTGCGCGCCTTTATCCGCACGCCACTCACTATGCGCAAACTCCTGTATGTGAGCCGGGATCAGCTTATCCGCGAGCTCAATGCCAGCCACTCAGAGGCCAGTCGCCTCAAGGAAGACAATGCCCAACTGGCGAAACAGTCGCAGCAGGATCATTTGACAGGCCTGTCCAATCGCCGCCATTTCGATGATAGATTCCAGTATTACTGGCTCCATAGTATGCAGGAAGGGGAGCCTTTCTCACTGGTGATCGGCGATATCGATTTTTTCAAGCGTTACAACGACAGATATGGCCATCAGCAGGGGGATCGTTGCCTGCAGCAGGTTGGTGCGCTGTGGCGGCGCTATCTCTTGTCTCATGGTGCTCTGGTCGCGGCCAGGATAGGCGGTGAGGAGCTGGCGGCGCTGTTTCCGGGTAAGAATGAAGCTCAGGTCAAACACTTGCTACAAGGGTTTATTGAGGCGCTGCTGGCGCTGGGGATAGAGCATAAAGACTCTGAGGCGGCAGCTGTGGTAAGTATGAGCCTGGGAGTTGCCTGCCACTTGCCAAACCAGAATCATGCCCCATCAGAGTTGTTTGCCCAAGCCGATGAGGCCCTTTATCGCGCCAAGACATTGGGGCGTAACCGGGTTGAAGCCGCATCCGGCTGATGTTTTGTTGTTAACCGTGAAGCCGATACAAAAAACCACCCTTGAGGGTGGTTTTTCATTGGCGGATATCAGCCGCGGTCGTCACGACGACGGGGCTTACGATCCGGACGGCGCTCTCCAGAGTGTTTGCGAGGGCGACGAGCCGGGCGCTGTTCACCTTCGAAGCTCTGGCTGCCGGCTTCACGGATATTGATAGGTTTGCCACATACCCGTACTTTCTTCAGGTGTGCCAGTACGTCTTTAGGCATGCCAGCGGGCAGATCGACTGTGGTCAGGGTATCGAACAACTGGATCTGGCCTATGTAACGGCTGTCTATGCTGGCTTCATTGGCGATGGCACCAACGATATTGCCTACACCTACACCGTGTTCACGACCCACATCCAGCACGTAACGGCACATCTGTAGATCCGGGTTGTCCTTCAGGGAATCGGCCTTGCCGAGATCGCCGGGAACCGGACGAGAGTCACGACGGCGCGAACCACGCTCTTCCCGTGAACCACGATCGTCGCGTGAGCCGCTGCGCTCATCACGGCTGTCACGCTGACGCTCTTGGATCGGAGGCAACTGCAGCGGACGCTCTTGCTGTACCTGGTGCAGCAGCGCAGCTGCCAGAATATCTGTGTCCACTTCCAACTGCTGACACAGCTGAGCCACGGCGCCTTTCATAAAGTCCAGCTCTTCGTTGGCTATGATGGCAGCAACCTGTTCGCCCAGGCGTGACAGACGGCGCTCGGCCACAGTCTCGGGGCTTGGAACCTTCATCGGGGAAATACGGCTGTTGGTGGCACGCTCAATGGTGCGCAGCATGCGCATCTCTCTGTGGGTCACAAACAGAATCGCCATCCCGGTACGACCGGCGCGGCCGGTACGACCAATACGGTGTACATAGGCTTCGGTATCGTAAGGGATGTCATAGTTGACCACGTGACCGATACGCTCAACGTCCAAACCACGGGCGGCAACGTCGGTGGCAATCAAAATGTCCAGCTTACCGGACTTGAGTTGATCCACGGCGCGCTCACGGGCCTGTTGATTCATATCACCGTGCAGTGGTGATGAGGCGTAACCGCGGGCTTCCAGCTTTTCGGCCAGTTCCACACAGGAGTTACGGGTACGCACAAAGATGATGATACCTTCGGTGTTTTCCACTTCGAGCACACGTACCAGGGCTTCCAGTTTGTTGTGCTGAGACACCTGTACAAAACGCTGCTCGATGGAGTCAACAGTGGTGTGGCTGGCGGCAATGCTGATGGTGGCAGGGTTGTTCAGGTGCTTGTTGGCAACCCGCTTGATCTGCTCAGGCATGGTGGCAGAGAACAGTGCCAGCTGACGCTCGGCCGGAGTATGATCCAAGATCCACTCGATATCGTCGATAAAGCCCATTTTCAGCATTTCATCGGCTTCATCCAGCACCAGAGCCTTGAGGCTGTCGAGCTTGAGGGTGCCACGGCGCATATGGTCCATGACCCGGCCTGGAGTACCAACAACTACCTGAGGGCCGCGACGCAGCGCCTGCAGCTGTTGGTGCATGCTTTGACCGCCATAGATAGGCAGTACATGGAAACCTTTCATGAATTTGGCATAGCTTGAGAAAGCTTCAGCTACCTGTACCGCCAGTTCGCGGGTTGGTGCCAGCACCAGAATTTGCGGTGCGTTGAGGTTATGATCTGTTGCATTAAGCAGAGGCAGAGCAAAGGCGCCGGTTTTACCCGTACCTGTCTGTGCCTGGCCGAGAATATCCTGGCCCGCCATCAGGGGGGCGATACTCGCAGCTTGAATTGGGGTCGGGTTCTCGTAGCCGAGCTCATCTAGAGCACGCAGCAACGCCTCGGAGAGGCCGAGTTCTCGGAAAGTTTTTTCACTGGATGACATGGGTTGTAGCCTTGTGGACGCGTCTGGATGACGCAGAAAGTTTCACAGACAGAAAATCAACCCCGTGTCGATTTCCCGCACCGAAAACGCCAGATTATAACAGCGAAATCTGCTTCTTTCCACGGCTAAAGGAATTTTTATGGCAAATTTAAAGCAAATAGTAGGCCAACTATCGGTTTTGTAACTGCTTAGTTGGCAGTCGCAGCAACTGTTCCGCCGCCTCGGCCACGGCGCCGATGAAAGGATAATCCAGTCTGTCTGCCGTGTCGTCACGGGTATGGTACTGGGCGTGGGCTGGAACGCCGAAATAGAGCCAGGGGATCCCAGCCTGGTGGAAGGGATAATGATCCGAGGCCCTGAGCCAATCGGTACGCTGCACGCTGCGACCAATAGGGCGCGGATGACTGGGACGAATGCACAGCCCTGTGCCCGCCATCAGTGCGGCGCTGAAGTCATCATAGTGGTGGAAATAGCGGCTGCCTTCGAGGTAGATGGCATAAGGAAGCCCGGGCCTGCCTATCATATCCAGATTGACCGCCAGCGAGATGTGCTCGGCAAAACCGCTCTGTTGCAATGCGCTCACCAAGGCCTTGCTGCCATAGAGTCCCGGCTCTTCGGCGTCACTGGCAATAAACAGCAGGTTGTAGCGACTGGGCGCTTGTTTGACTCTCTGGGCGATGGCCAACAAGGCCGCCACGCCAGAGGCGTTGTCGTCGGCTCCCGGATAAAAGCCCGGGCCGCGATCGCCCAGATGATCATAGTGGGCAATCAGCAGGCGCCACTCAGTGGTCGGCTGGGCAGCCGGCAGCCAGCCCAGCAGGTTGATGCCCCGAGCGTCGGCAAAGCCATCGACATAGTTGAATGAGTGTTGAAAGCCGCTCAGAGTCTCGGCCAGGGGCGGAAATACCGAAGTGGGTGGCTGCAGGCCGATTTGTTCAAAGCGTTCCGTGAGGTACTCACGGCTGAACGACGCCCCTTGGGTGCCGGTGCGCCGACCTTGCAGCCTGGGCGAGGCCAGCACTTCGACATCCTGTTGCAACTGCTTCGTCTCGGCCCAGCTCAGCAGAATCTCACCGCCGCAGCGTTCGGGCGAGCTGCTGCAACCGGCAGCAAGCGCCGGCAATATCAATAGGAGTGCCCACAGCGGGGGAGGGATAGAGAGTCCCCACATCTGCGGGCGGATAAAGAGTGTCATCGGCATCCTGCCTCCGGCAACGGCAATCAACTCAAGCTATGTTGCAGTTTATACCATTCCCCAAGACGGGTTTGCCTGCTTATTTGGCGAGTTGTGCCATGCCGCCCTGATAGCCGGGCGGTGGGGTGTTGCCACCGCGGCTGGCGGAAGGTGTCTCAGTTTCCGCTCGGCCCTTGAGCTTGAACACCTCAATACCCGACACCAAATGACGCTTGGCGCCTATGGTGACCAGAGTCGCCGGGGGCAAGGCACTGGGTTCAACCAGCGCCGTGCGGCCATCGGGCAGGGCAACTGTAGTGCCGTCCGGGCCGGAATGCACTACTTCACCCAAATAGCGTTTGCAGTTACCCACCAAGGGATCAAAAGCCGCCAGCAATAAACCCGCCATACAGATAACCAGGGCTAATAACAGCAGTCTGTTGCCTGTCACAGTCACCTCACAGCATAGGTTTAAGGAAGCGGGCGGTATGGGACTCTGGATGCTCGGCTACCTGCTCCGGGGTGCCGGCCACCAGAATGGTACCGCCACCCGAACCGCCTTCCGGCCCCAGATCCACTATCCAGTCAGCGGTTTTGATCACATCCAGATTGTGTTCAATCACCACTATGGTGTTGCCCTGGGACTTGAGCCTGTGCAGTACATCCAGCAGCAGCTGGATATCGGCAAAGTGCAGCCCTGTGGTGGGTTCATCCAGAATATAGAGGGTCTTGCCGGTATCCCGCTTCGACAGCTCTTTAGCCAGTTTGACCCGCTGAGCCTCGCCGCCGGAAAGGGTAGTGGCGCTCTGGCCCAAACGTATATAAGACAGACCAACATCCATCAGGGTTTGCAGTTTACGGGCAATGGCCGGCACCGCATCGAAGAACACACGGGCTTCCTCGACCGTCATCTGCAGCACTTCGTGAATGTTCTTGCCCTTGTACTTCACTTCCAGCGTTTCACGGTTGTAGCGCTTGCCCTTACAGACATCGCAAGGCACGTACACATCCGGCAGGAAGTGCATCTCTACTTTGATAAGGCCGTCACCCTGACAGGCCTCACAGCGGCCGCCCTTGACGTTGAAGGAGAAACGCCCCGGCTGATAGCCGCGGGTACGGGATTCCTGAGTCGCCGAAAATAGCTCGCGGATCGGGGTAAATATGCCGGTATAGGTGGCCGGGTTGGAGCGCGGCGTGCGGCCTATGGGGCTCTGATCTATATCCACCACCTTGTCGCACAGTTCCATGCCCTCGATACGCTCATAAGGCGCCGGCTCTTCGGCGGTGGCGCCGTTGAGCATGCGATGGGCAATCTTGAAGAAGGTGTCGTTGATCAGGGTGGACTTGCCTGAGCCGGATACCCCGGTGACACAGGTCAGCAGCCCGACAGGGATCTCCAGATCCACCTGCTTGAGGTTGTTGCCGCTGGCACCGAACAGCTTGATCATCTTGCCGGGATCGCAGGGCACCCGACCTCCGGCCACAGTGATCTTTTTCTTGCCGGACATATATTGACCGGTGACAGACTCTTCACAGGCCATGATGGCGTTGATGTCTCCGTCACAGATCACTTCACCGCCATGAACCCCGGCGCCTGGGCCGATATCGATAATATGATCCGCCATGCGGATGGCGTCTTCATCGTGTTCGACCACTATCACAGTGTTGCCCAAGTCCCGCAGGTGAGTGAGGGTGTTGAGCAGGCGCTCGTTGTCGCGCTGATGCAAACCAATCGAAGGCTCATCGAGTACATACATCACCCCGACCAGACCGGCGCCGATTTGGCTGGCCAGGCGGATCCGCTGCGCCTCGCCACCTGAGAGAGTTTCTGCCGAACGAGATAAACTCAGGTAGTTGAGGCCGACATTGACCAAAAAGCCCAGGCGATCGCCCACTTCCTTGAGGATCTTCTCGGCTATCTGTGCCTTTTGCCCTTCAAAGCCCAGGGTGGCGAAGTAGTCGCTGGCCTCGCCAATGGACCAAGTGGTCAACTCCGGCAGATTGATATTGCCGATAAACACGTTGCGGGCCTCTTCGCGCAGGCGTGAGCCGCCACAGCTGGAACAGGCCTGGTTGCTGATATATTTGGCCAGCTCTTCACGCACCGAGTTGGACTCTGTCTCCCGGTAGCGTCTGTCCATGTTGTTGAGGATCCCCTCGAATGGATGGTTGCGAACCACTACATCGCCGCGGTCGTTGATATAACGGAAGGCGACATTCTCTTTGCCTGAGCCATAGAGCACTATCTTCTTCACCTTGGCGGGGAGATCGCCAAAGGGGGTTTCCACATCGAAGCCGTAATGCTCGGCCAGTGAGGTGAGCATCTGGAAATAGTAGAAGTTGCGTCTGTCCCAGCCACGAATGGCGCCGCCGGCCAGCGACAGCTCGTCGTTGGTGATCACCCGATCGGGATCGAAAAACTGCTGTACCCCGAGGCCGTCACAGGTCGGGCAGGCACCCGCGGGGTTGTTGAAGGAAAACAGCCTGGGTTCCAACTCGGCCATGGAGTAACCACAGTGAGGGCAGGCGAAGTTGGCGGAGAACAGCAACTCTTCATTGCTGCCTTCCTCCATGCTGGCCACAGTGGCCACACCACCGGAAAGCTCCAGTGCGGTTTCGAAAGATTCCGCCAGCCGCTGCTGCAGATCTTCGCGTACCTTGAAGCGGTCAACCACCACATCGATATTGTGTTTGACGTGCAGATCCAGTGGCGGCGGGTCGGACAGATCGCACACCTCGCCATCGATCCGGGCGCGAATATAGCCCTGGGCCGCCAGGTTCTCCAGTAATTTGACATGCTCACCCTTGCGGCCCTGCACTACGGGAGCCAACAGCATCAGGCGCTCGCCTTCGGGGCGTTCCAGCACCTTGTCTACCATCTGGCTGACAGTTTGTGCCGCCAGCGGTTGGCCGTGAACCGGGCAACGAGGCTCGCCCACACGGGCAAACAGTAATCTGAGATAGTCGTAGATTTCGGTAATGGTTCCCACGGTAGAACGGGGGTTGTGGGAAGTGGACTTCTGTTCAATCGAGATCGCCGGGCTCAGACCTTCGATATGATCCACATCCGGTTTTTCCATCAGGCTCAAAAATTGGCGGGCATAGGCCGACAGGGATTCCACATAGCGCCGCTGACCTTCGGCGTAGAGGGTATCGAAGGCGAGAGAAGATTTACCCGAACCAGATAAGCCTGTAATAACAATGAGTTTGTCTCGGGGAATGGTCAGATTGATGTTCTTGAGATTGTGGGTTCTGGCACCGCGAATGTCTATCTTGTCCATCAGTCTCTACTTTGGCTAATCACTGGAGAAAAAGAGCACAAGTATCACATATTTTGCGCTGTGCCGATAGCGGCGACGCATTTGTCCTACTGACACCATACTGTCAGTAGCAAGCCCTCAGACGTGGGCAGAGGGCGACTTGGGTTTTTCTCTTTGAGCTGTTCAAAACCTTCGTGGTAACATGCGCTCCCTTAAAAAATTCTTAATCCAGGGCAAAAACTATGGCCAACGGTGGACTTTCCGGCACAGAAAGAAAAGTCGCGTTCTCATTAGCCAGTGTATTTGGGCTGCGCATGATGGGCTTGTTCATGATCATGCCTGTCTTCGCGCTCTATGGACAAGATCTCAAAGGCTTCTCACCTCTGTGGGTGGGTATTGCCATCGGCGCCTATGGTCTGACTCAAGCGATACTGCAGATCCCCATGGGGATACTGTCAGACAGAATTGGCCGCAAGCCGGTGATCCTCGGTGGCCTGTTGGTGTTTGCTCTCGGCAGTGTCCTGGCGGCCATGTCCGACAGTATTTACGGCGTTGTCGCCGGCCGCGCCTTGCAGGGTATGGGGGCCATCGCCGCCGCCGTGCTGGCATTGGCGGCAGATCTCACCCGGGATGAGCAACGCACCAAGGTGATGGCCATCATAGGCATGTGTATAGGTTTCTCCTTTGCCTTGTCGCTGCTGGTAGGGCCTGTGGTGGCGCAGCATCTTGGGCTATCGGGCTTGTTTGCCCTGACTGCTGGCTTGGCGCTGCTGGGTATGCTGATAGTGCAGTTGCTGGTGCCCAACCCTGTGGCTCATGCGCCCAAGGGCGATACCATGGCGGAACCGGGCAAGCTGAAAAATATGCTTAAAGATCCGCAGTTGTTTCGCCTTGATGCCGGTATTTTTATTCTGCATTTGGTGCTGACGGCGGTATTCGTGGCATTGCCGCTGGACTTGGTGGACGCCGGCCTTGCCAAAGAAAAGCACTGGATGTTGTACTTCCCGGCCTTTGTCGGCGCCTTCTTTTTGATGGTGCCGCTGATCATCATCGGCGTGAAGCGCAATAATACCAAGGGCATGTTCCAGTTGGCCCTGCTGATCATGTTGGCTGCCTTGCTGGCGATGGCGCTGTTTTCCCATAGTCTTTGGGTGCTGGCGGTAGCCATAGTGGCCTTCTTTACCGGCTTTAACTACTTGGAAGCCTCGCTGCCCAGCCTGATCGCCAAATTTTGTCCCGTGGGTGCCAAAGGTTCGGCCATGGGGGTGTATTCCACCAGTCAGTTTCTCGGTGCCTTCTGTGGCGGTTTGCTCGGTGGGGGCGCCTATCAAATCATGGGCGCCGCCGGAGTGTTTACCGTGGCGGTCGTGCTGTTAATTATCTGGCTGGCATTGACCCTGGGAATGAAAAATCCAGTGCTGCTCAAGAGTTACACTCTGGAGGCCCAGGTGAATGGCCGCGAGCATGCGCAGAAGATGGCCGCCGAGCTGTCTGCACTGCAAGGGGTTGCCGAAGCCATAGTGGTTTTGGAAGAAAAAGTCGCCTACCTCAAGGTGAACGATCAATTCGATTTAAGACAAGCCAGAGCTGTGTTAGGCTCTGTCAATTAAGCTAAGTATTACGTGAAAATCGCAGGAGATTTCGATGGCCAGTCGTGGTGTTAATAAGGTAATTCTGGTGGGCAATCTGGGACAGGACCCAGAGGTGCGCTACATGCCAAACGGCAACGCCGTAGCGAATATCACAGTGGCCACCAGTGAGTCATGGAAAGACCAGCAGGGCCAACAGCAAGAGCGTACCGAGTGGCACAGGGTTGTCATGTTCGGCAAGCTGGCTGAAATTGCCGGTGAATATCTGCGCAAAGGCTCGCAAGTGTATCTGGAAGGCAAGCTGCAGACCCGCAAGTGGAAAGATCAGAGCGGTCAGGACAAGTACACCACTGAAGTGGTTGTTGATATGGGCGGTACCATGCAGATGCTGGGTGGCCGTAACCAAAACCAAGGCGGTATGAGCCAAGGCGGCAATCAGGGTGGTATGAACCAAGGTGGTATGAACCAAAGCCAAGGTAGTTACGGTGGTGGTCAGGCACAGTCTCAATCTCAATACAATGCGCCACAGCAGTCCGGCGGCTATCAGCCCAAGCCTGCTCAGCAACCACAACAGCCACAACAGCCACAACAGCAGTACAACGCGCCGCAGCAGCAAAGCTATGGTCAGCAGCAGAACTCAGGTTATGCGCCCAAGCCACAGCAGCCCGCGCCGCAACAACAGGCTGCTCCGCAGCAGCGTCCGGCACCACAGCCTCAGCCACAACAGCAGAACTACACGCCGGATCTGGATGACGGCTGGGATGATGATATCCCGTTCTGAGGTATACCGGAGATAGGCTCTTGTGCTTGATACCGCAAAAAGCCACTGCAACCGCAGTGGCTTTTTGCTTGGTGCCTTTCGAGCTATAGTCGCGGCTCTTTTTGTGGTAATCGTTTGAGGCTCGAAAGCGGGCCATTGCTTGTTTGGCTCCGTCTCCTTGGAGGCCTTTAGCAATATTATCGGCGTCATGGACGGTTTACTGAGATGCTTTCCTGATAGGTACAGATGCGCTTTTGGTCTCAAGTCAGTGCCCGCTATGCCTGATTCGCCAATAGCAGCAGGATATTTTTGATAAAAATTGACAATCTTTACATTTGTGAGTGGCTTATCTGTCGTTTAGTGTTTGACGGTTTTTTAGACGGTGGGTCAATTTGACTTGATGACAGTTATTCTGTTTCCCCGGCTGTCCATTGCAGATAGTGTGAAAGTGTTACTGATGTAATACTTTGTTTTATCTGTTATATTCCTGCGTTCTGTTATTTCCCCTTGTGCTTGTTGTCGGCTTTTTTAGCGCAACCCTTTTCTATTTCCCGTCGATTGAGCCTCAGTTAATGGTGCTTTATCCTGCCTTTTTCGCTGTTGGGACAAAATTTACCTATATGTTTGGACAAAATGTCTTTCAGTGTATTTTTTGTTAATTTTGGTTTTATAAACTGATTTTAGTTTATTTATTGACTTTTTGTTCTGCTTGATTCTATTTTTGTGGTTCAATTTGTCATAGCTATTCCTTTGTGATCTCAGTCTCGTGTCATTATTTGTTATCCTGAGTTTCTTTAAGGATAATCTTACACAGAGTGTGGTCTTTGGTTCGACTGCACTTGGCAGGTCGCAGCCAAGGGCTGCGACCCCAATCAAAACTCATAACGACAAGAGTGTGAGGACGCTATGAACAGACGTCAGTTTTTCAAACTGTGCGCTGCCGGGGCGGCAACTTCAGCCATATCTGCGCTGGGGTTGTTGTCCGAGAAGGCTTATGCCGCAGTTCGGGAATTCAAACTACTCAGAGCTAAAGAGACCCGCAACAACTGCCCGTATTGCTCGGTGGGTTGTGGCTTGCTTATGTATAGCCAAGGCAGCGGTGGCAAAAACTCTGAACATGCCATTTTTCATATTGAAGGTGATGCCGATCATCCGGTAAACCGCGGGGCGCTCTGCCCTAAAGGCGCAGGCCTGGTGGACTATGTTAACAGTCCGCACCGTCTGCAGTACCCTGAGTATCGCGCTCCGGGCACCAATGAATGGAAGCGCATCAGCTGGGGCGAAGCTTACAAGCGTATCGCCCGTTTGATGAAAGACGACCGTGATGCCAACCTGATTGAGAAAAACGCCGATGGCGTTACAGTCAACCGTTGGTTGACCACAGGGATGATGACTTCATCCGGTATGGCGAACGAGAGTGGTCTTGCGACTCAGAAGTTTGCTCGTTCTCTCGGCCTAGTCGCCATCGATACCATTGCACGTAACTGACACTCCCCAACGGTAGCAAGTCTTGCTCCAACATTTGGGCGCGGTGCCATGACCAACCATTGGATCGACATCAAGAACTCTAATGTAGTGATAATTATGGGCGGTAATGCTGCAGAAGCGCACCCTGTCGGTTTCGGCTGGGTTACAGAAGCTATGCAACATAACAATGCCAAATTGATTGTGGTTGACCCTCGCTTCAACCGTAGTGCCGCTTTGGCCGATCACTATGCTCCTATCCGCTCAGGCACAGATATTGCCTTCTTGCTGGGTGTGATCCGCTATCTGATCTCCACCAACCAGATCAACTTCGACTATGTGAAGGCCTATACCAACGCCAGCTATCTGGTGCGGGAAGACTTTGAATTCCACGAAGGTCTGTTCTCCGGTTTCGATGAAGAGAAGGGCGACTACAACAAAGAATCCTGGTTCTATCAACTCGACGAAGACGGCTATGCCAAGGTGGATGAATCCCTTGAGCACCCACGTTGTGTATGGAACCTGCTGAAAGAGCACGTAGAACGTTACGACTTTGCCACTGTCAGCAACATCACAGGGACGCCGGTAGATGACTACCAGGTGGTCTGTGAGGCGATTGGCAGCACTTATACCAAAGACAGGGTTGCGACCTTTATGTATGCCCTGGGTTGGACTCACCATAGTAAGGGTGCGCAGAATATTCGTACCATGGCCATGGTGCAGTTGCTGCTGGGCAATATTGGTCAGTTGGGTGGTGGGGTTAACGCCTTGCGTGGTCACGCCAACGTTCAGGGCTCAACCGATATGGGTCTGCTGGCGCAGAGTCTGCCGGGCTACGTTAAACTGCCCAACGACAATGAACCCACTTTGGCCGCTCACCTGGCAGCGCATACGCCCAAGCCTTTGCGTCCGGGTCAAACCAACTACTGGCAAAACTATCCCAAGTTCTATGTCTCTTTGCTGAAAGCGTTCTGGGGCGATAACGCGACCCCTGAAAATGACTTCGGTTACGACTGGTTGCCGAAATGGGATCAGATGTATGACTTTGGCCGCTACCTCGACATGATGTATCGCGGTCAGATCAACGGTTGTATCGTGCAAGGGGTTAACGCAATTAACTCTATGCCCAACCGTAACAAGAACCTCAAGGCGCTGAGCAAGCTCAAGTACTTGGTCGTGCTGGACAACTTGTCATCTGAAACCGCAACCTTCTGGCAAAACGAACCCGGCTTCAACGAAGTCGATACCGCCAGTATCCAAACGGAAGTGTTCCGTCTGCCCACAACCTGTTTTGCCGAGGAAGAAGGTTCCATCGTCAACTCGGGTCGCTGGATGCAGTGGCACTATAAAGGCGCCAATGCTCCCGGCGAAGCCATGGCCGACTCGGAAATCGTTGCCGGCATCTTGCTGGAGCTGAAAAAGCTGTATCGCGAAGAGGGCGGTAAACTGCCTGAGCCTGTGGCTGCGGTTAACTGGGAATACACAGATGCCCATAACCCGAGCTCTGTTGAGCTGACCAAAGAGTTGAACGGATACGATGTTAACACCGGCCGTCAACTGAGCAGCTTTACTGAACTCAAGGCCGATGGCAGCACCGCCTGTGCCTGTTGGATCTATGCCGGTTCCTGGACCGAGCAAGGCAACCAGATGGCGCGTCGTGACAATCACGATCCATCCGGCAAGGGGATTACCCCGGGATGGGCATTTGCTTGGCCTGCCAACCGTCGGGTGCTCTACAACCGAGCCTCTTGTGATGTCAACGGTAAGCCATGGGATCCAAAGCGCACCATAGTCGAGTGGAAAGATGGCAAGTGGGAAGGCATAGACGTGCCTGACTTCAACGCCAAGCTCAATCCACAGGACAGTGCACACCCATTCATCATGCAGCCGGAAGGGGCGGGCCGTTTGTTCGCGCTGAAGCTGCTGAAAGAAGGGCCGTTCCCTGAACACTATGAACCGGTGGAATCACCAATCGGTACCAATCCATTGCATCCGAAAGTGGTGCACAGCCCAGTGCTGCGTTGGTTTGAGGGTGTGAAAGAAACCATAGGTACCAAAGACGAGTTCCCATACGCCTGTACCACTTACTCGCTCACAGAACACTTTAACTTCTGGACGACTCACTGCCGTTTGGCGGCGATCTCCATGCCAGAGACCTTTGTGGAAATGAACGAGCAGTTGGCGGCAGAAAAAGGCATCAAGAATGGCGACTGGGTGAAAGTGAGCTCCAAGCGTGGCCACATTCTTACCAAAGCCTTGGTGACCAAGCGTTTGCGGCCACTGCAGGTCAATGGTCAAACGGTACACACCTTGGGTATTCCACGTCACGGTAGCCATAACGCCCTCACCAAGAAGGCTTATAGCTGTAACGTGCTGACTACCGAAATGGGTGATGCCAACACGGGTGTTCCTGAGTACAAAGCGTTCCTGGTGAACGTTGAGAAGGCGGAGGTCTGATAATGGCAACACAAGATATTATTCGACGCTCCGGCACCTCAGCGGCAACGCCGGCATCGCAAACTCGGATTGGTGACGTCAAGCAGGTCGCAAAACTGTTTGATGCGACCAAGTGTAACGGCTGTAAGGCCTGTCAGGTGGCATGCTCTGAATGGAACGATCTGCGCGAGGAAGTGGGCAGTTTCGAGGGAAGTTATCAAAACCCGATGAAACTCTCAGGCCAGGTCTGGACCCTGATGGAGTACAACGAGGTGATGGACGAGCGCAATAAGCTGCGCTGGCAGTTCACTCACTCTGCCTGTATGCACTGTGCCGATCCCGCCTGTCTCAAGGCGTGTTCGACCGCAGGCGCCATTGTGCAGCATGTCAATGGGGTGGTGGACTTCGATTCAGACAAGTGTATCGGTTGCGGTTATTGCGCCAGCGCTTGTCCGTTCGATATCCCCAAAATCGATCCCAAGGACAACAAGGCCTACAAGTGCACCATGTGTTCCGACCGTCTGGCGGTCGGGCTGGAGCCTTCCTGTGTCAAGACCTGTACTACAGGCGCGCTGCGTTTCGGTACCCGTGAAGACATGTTGTTCTATGCCGATAAGCGGGTGGCCGAACTCAAGGAGCGTGGCTTTGCCAAGGCCGGGCTGTACAACCCTGAGGGTGTGGGTGGCACAGGGATGATGATGATATTGCACGATGTCACTCAGCCTGAAAGCTACAACATGCCGGAAGATCCGCAGATCCCACTGTCTGTCACTCTGTGGCAGGACTGGGTCAAGCCTCTGGGTACCGTGGGGATCCTGGCAACAGCCGCTGTAGCTTGTCTGCACAAGATCACCGTTGGCCGCAACATAGTCGAAGAGGATCAACCCGGTTATCAGCCGCCTGAAGACGATCAGCAAGCGGCTCAGAAAGAGGAGGACGGCAAATGAGCGAGCATCACAAGCAAGAGATGATAGTGCGTCATAAGCTGTTCGACCGTATCTGCCACTGGTTTATTGTGGCGGCAGGTTTAGTCACTTTCCTGACCGGTTTTTCGTTCTTTTATCCGTCCTTCCAGTGGTTGGGTGGTATTGCAGGCACGCCTCAATTGGCGCGCTTCATCCACCCCATTGCCGGGTTGTTTATGTGTCTGCCGCTGATGCTGATGTTGGTGCGTTACTACCATCACAACAAGTGGGAGAAGAACGACCTGAAATGGATGCTGGCCATCAAGGACGTGATGTTTGAGAACGAGGACAAGATCCCGCCTATCGGCCATTACAACCCTGGGCAAAAGGTGCTGTTCCGTGCGTTTGTGGTGACATCTATCGTACTGACTGTCACCGGCTTCATCATGTGGCAGCCCTATTTTGCACCTTACTTCTCAGCCACTACCGTGGGCTGGGCCATTCTGCTGCACGCCGTCTGTGCCCTCATCATGTTGATTTTCGTGATGGTGCACTTCTGGATGGCGACCTGGGTAGAAGGTTCGGTCGCGGGCATGCTCTACGGCAAGGTCTCCAAGGCCTGGTGCCGTAAGCACCACCCCAGAATGCTGGAAGAAGATTCGGAAGCGGAGAAACATTAAATGAGTCATACAGCCGAGATACCCCTGGCCCCCGGCAGCGAGTCGCCGCTGGAACTCAAACCACTGAAAGCCGCCGACCCTGCCAGCGTCTATCTGCGCAGAGCCAAGCGTTTGGAAGTGTTGGCCAAGGACTCGCCGCTGGCTGATTACCTGGAGCTGTGTCGCCGTTTGGTCGCTGTACAGGCCAAACTGGCGGCGAAGGAAGACTTCGGTCTTCCTCCAGCCTGGGACAAGTCCGAGGGCGAGCCCCTCACCGACTTGGGTCCCAGCGCCGACAGCTATTGGCAGAGCTTACTGCAGCAGTTGCTCAGTGAACTCCTGCCGCAGGTGGATGAGTCGGTCGCCCGGGTGCTGCGTCTTTTGATGCAACAGGCACCCGAGCAATTGAGTGCCTGGGGGCAGGCGCTGCGTCAGGGCAACCTGAGTACAGTGCCCGCCAGGTTCAGTCTGTTTCTGTGGGCCGCTATGGGGCTTTATTGGTCTCATTGGGCGCCGGCAGTTATTCAGCGCATGGATCAGCGCAGGGTCGAACAGCAGAGCCTGTGTCCGGTCTGTGGCAGCCATCCGGTTGCCAGCGTGATAGTCGATGAACCCAGAGCCGGTTTGCGTTATCTGCATTGCAGCCTGTGTGAGAGCGAGTGGCACTACATACGTGCCCACTGCACTTGCTGCGGGCATGACAAGGAGATGAACCTCTGGTCTCTGGACGACTATCAGGCCAATGTTCGCATCGAAAGCTGCGAGGCTTGTCATGGTTATACCAAGATGATGTTCCTCGAAAAGGCGCCGCTGATGGATGTGGCCGCCGATGATTTGGCGACCCTGATGCTCGACAGTCAGCTCAATGAGAAAGGCTATGGTGCTACCACAGTCAATCCCTTGTTGCTGGCCCACGAGACAGAAGACAGCGAGTAACCAAGCCAGTAAGAAAGCCGGGAGGGCTCAGGCCCTCCCTTTATTCAGTCAATGATGAAACAGATGATGACCCAAACTGCCGATACTCTCAAAGATCTCTATCGGGCCTTGCCTTCCATGGATAGCCTGCTGGCCGAGCCGGCGCTGGCCCCACTGCTGAGCCGCTTTGGCAAGGCCGCCGTCAAACAGGCGCTGGATGGACAACTTCGGCTGGCAAGAGCCGGGATAGGCAGCGAGCAACGCCTGCCTGAGTGGTGTCACTCACACCAAACCCTGTATGGCATTTTGGTTGATCAGCTGTCCAGCGATTATCGCCACAGTTTAAGGCCGGTATGGAACCTCACCGGCACCCTGCTGCACACCAACCTGGGACGGGCGCAGCAATCCGAGGCGGCCATCGAGGCCGTCACTTCTGTGATGCGTTACCCAACTCCGCTGGAGTTTGAGTTGCAGGCCGGCAAGCGCGGCCACAGAGACAATGCCGTCAGCTCGCTTATTCACCGCCTCACCGGCGCCGATGCCTGCTGTGTGGTCAACAACAATGCCGCCGCTGTGCTGTTGATGCTGTCGGCGGTGGCTGCCGGTAAAGAGGTGATAGTTTCCCGCGGTGAGCTGGTGGAGATAGGTGGTGCCTTCCGGATCCCCGACATCATGCGTCAGGCCGGGGTTACCCTGGTGGAAGTGGGCAGCACCAACCGTACCCACCTCAGGGATTACGAGCAGGCGATAACCGAAAACACCGCTGCCATCATGAAGGTACACACCAGTAACTACCATATTCAGGGCTTTACCGCCTCGGTGGAAGAGTCGCGGCTGGCGACACTGTGCCGCGAGCATGATATTTCGCTGATCTCGGATCTCGGCAGCGGTTCGCTCACCGACTTGCGCCGCTTCGGGCTCAAGCAGGAGCCCACTCCCCAGGCGATGCTGGCCGATGGGGTCGACTTGGTGAGCTTCTCCGGCGACAAGCTGCTCGGTGGCCCTCAGTCGGGGCTGATTGTTGGCAAACAGTCGCTTATCAACAAGTTGCAAAGCCATCCGCTCAAACGGGCGCTGCGCTGCGATAAGCTGATTCTGGCGGCGCTGGAAGCCACACTGATCCATTATCTCAACCCGGAAACCCTGGATACTGAACTGCCTATGATGGCCAAGTTCGGCCGCAGCCAGCAGCAACTCAAACTGCTAGGCAGCCGTTTGCACCAGGCGTTGCAGCCCCTGTTTGCCCCCGGCTATCAACTGGAGCTGGTGGAGTGCCGCACCCAGGTGGGCAGCGGCTCACAGCCGGATACCTTCCTGCCTTCGGTGGCACTGGCGTTCAGCGCCAATCCGGGCGCTAGCCTGATTGAGCTTGAGCAACACTTCAAGCAGGCGGAGCGGCCGGTGATCGGCCGGATCAGCAATGAGCAACTGCTGCTGGATCTGCGCGGGGTCGACGATGAAACCGAGTTACTGGCCGAGCTGAGCACTCTGGGAGTGTCGCTGTGATCCTGGTAACTGCCGGCCATGTAGACCATGGCAAGACCAGCCTGATTCGGGCCCTGACAGGGCAGAATACCGACAGATTGCCGGAAGAGAAACGCCGCGGCATGACCATAGATCTGGGTTATGCCTTTATGCCGTTTGCCGACGGCCAGCGACTGGCCTTTATCGATGTGCCTGGCCATGAAAAGTTTATCAACAACATGCTGGTGGGCGTCAGTCATGCCAGACACGCGCTCTTGGTACTGGCCTGTGACGACGGCGTGATGCCGCAGACCCGTGAACACCTGCAGATTTTAGCCATGTTGCCGCTTAAGAGCCTGACGCTGGTGCTCACCAAGAGTGACCTGGTGGAGCGGGCCCGCATTGATGAAGTGGCTGCAGAGAGTGAGGCGCTGCTCTGTGAGTTTGCCCTCAAGGCCTCCGGTGTGTTTAGCGTTTCGGCCAGCAATGGCCAGGGGATCGATTCACTCAGAGAGCATATTCTGGCGCTGGCATCGAGCGAGCTACAGCTTGAGAAGGCTGGCGTCGCCACAGACGCGCAGCAGGCCTTTCGCATGACCCTGGATCGCGCCTTCAGCGTCAAAGGCGCCGGTTGGGTGGTCACGGGCACAGTGATCAGTGGCAGTGCCAATGTCGGTGATAACCTCTACAGCTCGGGTCAGAAAGACAAGCTGAGGATCCGCGGCATTCACTGCCAGGGGCAGGAGTCGCAGACGGCGCTGCCGGGCACCCGGGTCGCCCTCAATCTCAGTGGCGTCGATAACCACAGAGCGCCGCAGCGTGGCGATTGGCTCAGCAACTTGCCGCAGCCGGACGCCTGTGGCCGCCCTGTGGTGCAGATCCGTGCCTTTGAGCCAGTGACTCACTGGCAGAGCGTACATTGCCACCACGGCGCCGATCATACTCTGGGACGCATATCCCAACTGACCGAGGCCGATGAGCGCGGCTACTGCCTGGCTGAACTGGTGCTGGATAAGCCACTGATGTTGTGCCAGGACGACCCCATAGTGCTGCGTCATGCCAGTGGCAAGCATACCCTGGGCGCCGGCAGAGTACTGGCACTCACAGTGCCCAATCGCAAGAAACGCACCGAAGAGCGGCTCGCTCTTCTTGGCCGTCTCGCCGACGCCGAAACTCCGGCCGCGGCTCTTACCCTTCTAGGCCGGCAGCAGGCCTTGGCCGTGCCTGACTTGGCCTGGCGCTGGCAGTTGACCGAAGCTGGTTTGAGTCGGGTCATCGAAGAATCCGGACTCAGCCGCCATGGCGGTTTCCTGTTGGCACCTGAACTGCTTGAGGCCGAGCAACAGCACTATCTGTCCTTGCTGGAGCAATACCATCAGCAGCACCCGGATCAATTGGGGCTGGGGCGCAACCGCCTGCTGCGCATGAGTCACAGCAAGTTGCCATCGCCGCTGGCCGGTTTGATCCTGGAGCGCCTCTGTCGCGATCGCCGCATGGTGCTGCGCGGCGCCTTGCTGCAGTTGCCGCAGCACAGAATGACCTTGGATCCCAAAGCCGAAGCCTGTTGGCAGCGTTTATCTCCTTGGCTGGAGCAGCAGGATACCCCTGTGTGGGTCACGGAAATGGCCGAATATCTTGAATTGGAGCCGGGGGAGCTGCGGCCGCTGTGTTTCCAGTTGGTGCAGCAGGGGTTTATCACCGCCGTGGTGAAAGACAGATATCTGCTCAGCAGTAAGCTGTGCCACTACGCCGATCTTATTCGCGGTCATTTAGAGCTAAAGGGACAACTGGAAACCGCCGAGTTCAAGGCGATGGTAGGTCTTGGCCGCAAGGTGAGTATTCAACTGTTGGAGTTCTTCGATCGCAGCGGTTTTACTCGCAGGAAGTATCGCAGTAACAGTCGGGAGATCCGGGACGCTGAACTTTTCTGGTCCCATGAAGATTGGCGGAAGAACATAGGAGTCGAACCTACCCGGGACTGCTGGCAGCCCCACCCGGATTTGAAGTCCGGACGCCTCACCGGAGACGACGTTCTTCCATCGAAAGACAGAAGGATAATAGAAAATGAATGCAGTTGAAGCAACCCTGTTTTTATTTACTTTATGAGTTTGTGATATAGCTCTTATTTTATTTTAAAGTCTGTAAATTTTTATTATTTAGATAGGTTCAGAGGGTACTTATGGATTATTATTCGCATGACGTTGTCACCGAGAAACAAGTCACCCTTATGGAACAAGGGCAGGCTTCGGAATTAACTGACTACTTAGCGAACGAAGTGAGAATCGCCCTGGTATATAACGGCATTGCCCACACGGTAATGTTGGCCAGTCCGCAGGATCTCGAAGCCTTTGCAATCGGCTTTACCTTGTCGGAGCGCATAGTCAAAAACATAAATGAAATCAAGGGTGTTGAACTTGAGTATACCGAAGAAGGTGTGCTGGTTCAGATTGAGATAACCCAAAGATGTTTCATGGAATTAAAGCAACAAAGACGCAATATGGCCGGTAGAACCGGTTGTGGACTTTGCGGTGTTGCCCAACTTGAAGAAGCGGTTAAACCTGTTATTCGAGTTGATGATGGTGCCAAGTTTAATATCAATAATTTAAAGGTTGCTTTGAATTTTGTTAAGGATAATCAACAGCATTTTAAATTAACTGGCGCCACCCATGCTGCCATGGGTTTAAATAAAGATGGGCATATTATTGATGCCTATGAAGATATTGGAAGACATATAGCACTGGATAAGTTAATCGGTGCCTTTTCACAGAAACATGCCGAGCGGCCAATCGCGGTTTTATTGACCAGCAGAGCCAGTTTCGAGATGGTGCAAAAGGCTGCCAGTGCCAATATTCAGATTCTTTTTGCCATGTCCGCCGTGACCTCACTGGCGTTGGAGTTGGCCGAGAAGAGCAACATCACGCTGGTGGGCTTTTGCCGCAACGGTCGTGCGACGCTCTACACCCATGGTCACAGACTGACGGGATTGAGCCGCGATCGCCTGGCCAAAGCCATTTAGGGAAGCTGCGAATAAGGCCTCGAAGTACTCGGGCCTCTTCCCTGGCACAGCGCTTACTGTCTGCTCATCATCGTTGTTAAACACTGTTTATGACCGGTCGGAACCCAGTTCCAGCCGGTCTTTAGTGCTTTGATGATGGCAGACAGCCGGTCGTTTGCTGCACTCCAGCGATTTTATCGCCGTAAAGGCATACATAAGATGCGACAGGTCAGTTTCTGCGGGCTGCCTGTTCGCACCTGTAATGGTTGACGGACACGCCTGTGTCCGTTTAGACAAGGTCTCGTTCATTAGGGTAATGACATGACATGGCAACAATTTAAACAACAATATCTGGTCCGTTTCTGGGCTCCCATGCCGGCTGTTATCGCTGCCGGTATTCTCTCCACCTACTATTTTGGTCTTACCGGAACCTTCTGGGCCGTGACCGGCGAATTCACCCGCTGGGGTGGGCATTTACTGCAAATGCTTGGTGCCGAACCGGAAAACTGGGGTTACTTCAAGGTGATAGGTCTGGCCGGTACGCCGCTGGATCGCATCGACGGCATGATGATTATCGGCATGTTCGGTGGCTGTATCGCCGCGGCGCTATGGGCCAACAACGTCAAGCTCAGAATGCCACAGAGCCGGGTGCGCATCATGCAGGCCCTGGTTGGTGGCATCATAGCCGGCTTCGGCGCTCGTTTGGCCATGGGGTGTAACCTGGCGGCCTTCTTTACCGGTATTCCGCAGTTCTCGCTGCATGCCTGGTTCTTCGCGCTGGCCACTGCTGCCGGTTCCTACTTTGGCGCCAAGTTCACCTTGCTGCCCATGTTCCGCATTCCGGTGGCGCTGAAGAAGGTCACCAAGGCCAGCTCGGTCAAGCAGGATGAAAACCAGGCCAGACGGCGTTTTCGTATCGGCATGCTGGTGTTTATCGGCATAGTCGGTTGGGGACTCCTGACCCTGTTCAACGCACCCAAGCTGGGTATTGCCATGCTCTGTGGCGTCGGTTTCGGTCTGCTGATTGAAAGGGCACAGATCTGCTTTACCTCGGCATTTCGCGACATGTGGATCACCGGCCGTACCCATATGGCCAAGGCGATCATCATAGGTATGGCGGTCAGTGCCATAGGGATTTACAGCTATGTGCAACTAGGGGTTTCACCCAAGATCATGTGGGCCGGTCCCAACGCGGTTATCGGTGGCTTGCTGTTCGGTTTCGGTATAGTGCTGGCCGGTGGCTGCGAAACCGGTTGGATGTACCGCGCCGTGGAAGGGCAGGTGCACTTCTGGTGGGTTGGCCTGGGTAATGTTATCGGCTCCACCATTTTGGCCTACTACTGGGACGACTTTGCCGAACCACTGGCCACCAGTTGGGACAAGGTCAACCTGCTTTCCAGCTTGGGGGACAAGGGCGGCTTGCTGGCCACCTACCTGATGCTGGGCCTGGCGTTTGCCGCCATGCTCGCCTGGGAAAAACAATTCTTTGCCCGTAAAGCCAAACGGGATGCACAACTGACTGCGGAGGCCGCGTAATGAGCCAATATACTCCTGATTATCAATTGGATATGGTTGGTGAACCCTGTCCTTATCCCGCCGTTGCCACCTTGGAGGCCATGCCCCAGCTCAAGCCCGGCGAAATTCTGGAAGTGATCAGCGACTGCCCACAGTCGATCAACAATATTCCATTGGATGCCAAGAACCACGGTTACAAGGTGCTGGAGATAGAACAGAACGGCCCGACTATCCGTTATCTGATCCAGCGCTGAGGAGCCGGTTATGCTGACAATTCTCAGTGGGTTGGGCATAGGTCTGGCCATGGGGTTTGTGATGCAGCGGGGGCGTTTCTGCATGGCGGGTGGCATACGTGACACCTTCCTGCAGAAAGACTTCACCATGGTGATTGCCATATTGATCGCCATCAGTATCCAGAGCCTGGGGCTGTTTGCCTTTTATGAGCTGGGCTGGGTCAAGTTGCCGACGGGGCATTTCCCCTGGTTGGCAACTCTGATTGGTGGCGTGCTGTTCGGCCTGGGTATGGCGGCGGCAGGCAGTTGCTCCACCGGAGCCTATTACAGGGCGGCCGAAGGCTTGGCTGCCAGTGTGATGGCAGTGCTGGGCTTTATTGTTGCCAGTAAACTGGTGCGTACGGCCGAGCTCAAGAGCATGCTGGCCCCCATCAAACAGCAACAGTTGGCCGATCAGACCCTGTATCAGAGCCTGGGGGTTTCGCCCTGGTTGGTGAGTATCGCTCTGGCGCTGCTGACCTCCGTACTGGCGATGCGCTATCTCAAGCGGCGCAAGCGCCCTGTGGCCCTGATGACCCCGAGGCGCAGCGGCCTGGCACACCTGTTGTTTGAAGCCCGTTGGCACCCCTTCGTGAGTGCGCTGATCATTGGCGTGCTGGCTCTGCTGGCCTGGCCTGCGAGCCTGGAAAGCGGTCGGGTCGGTGGCGTTGGCATCAGTGGCCCCAGCGCTCAGCTGTGGGATCTGCTGACCACTGGCAACACCAAGTTCTTCGGCTGGCCGGGATACTTCCTCGTCGGTTTGTTTGTCGGGGCCTTTATTGCCGCCCGTGGCAGTTCGGAGCAGCGTTGGCGCTATCCGGGCCACAAGACGGTATTGTTTGGGCTTATCGGCGGTTTGTTGATGGGCTTTGGCAGCGGTATTGCCGGTGGTTGCATGTTGGGCAATGCGCTGGTGGGTACCGCCTATCTGTCCTGGCAGGGCTGGCTGTTTATTCCGGCCATTCTGCTTGGCAGTTACTGCTTCAGTTACTTTACCCTGATCCGGCCCATGCGTCTGGCTCAGATCTGAGTTTTATCCAAGGAGTTGTATATGAAACATGTTCTCGATACTACCGGCAAACTCTGTCCTTTCCCTTTGATAGAGCTGCAGAAGCTGATAAAGGGCATAGAAAAAGGCGACGAAGTGGTACTGGACTATGACTGCGCCCAGGCGACAGAAAATATTCCTCGCTGGGCCGCCGAAGAGGGCCATGAGGTGACTCACTTTGCCCAGAAGGGTGATGCCGCCTGGACCATGACCATCAAGAAGGGCTAACGGTCGTAAAGGTAAAAAAGCGCTGCCGAGGCAGCGCTTTTTTCATCCAAACTGTAACGCTATCAGCGAGCCTGCATCTGGATGCTGACCCCTTCAGCATTGGCACCATCCAGCATCAGATAGTACCAACCTTCGCTTGGCGCCTGCAGCAGTAAACGTTCTGCGTTGCCTTGCTGGGTGGATGCCTGTTGATAACTGTTGGCTGTAGGCCAGCTAGTGCCACCATAGAGGCTGACATCGCCGCTGCCGTGGCCTGTGACAACTTCAATCTCCTGAGTACCTTCGGCAATATAGAAGTAGAAGTCTCCCCGGCCACTGGCGGTGCAGATGGCCGCGCCGGACTGTAACTCGCTGTAACTCTGTGGAGCCTTGGTGGCGCAGGCATTTTCGAGAACACCGGGCTGAGGTTCACCGGCCGTGGCCACTTTCAGGCTCAGGCTGACACCGGCATACTGGCTGTCACTCTCCACCGCCAGGTAACGCCAGCCGCGATTGGCCGTGACTGTTAGTGTCTCGCTGTTGCCTGCGGTCTTGGCGAACGCATCATAGTGAGCTGTGCCGGCCCAGGTATCGGCAGCATAGTAGAGATCGGCGTCACCACTGCCGCCGCCGAGGCTGAAGGTCAGGCGAGTGTTATCTTCCTCAACCCAGACATAAAAGCTGGAACGGCCACCACTGAGGCATTCATTCTTGCCGGCCTGCAACAGGCCATAGTCTGTGCTCGGAGCACCACAATCCACCGGCTCGCCGCCATCGCCATCACCGCCGCCTTGGGCCGGGTCCGGGTCGGCTTCGACTTCTGTGGTCGACAGCAATAGATCCACGCCGCCAAATTCACCGGCCAGAGTCAGGTAATGCCAGTAACTGTCGGGGTTGAGGCGCACCTTGATCACCTCGTGATTCCCATTGCCTATACCTAAGCCCTCATTGTTTTCGGCGCTGGCCCAGCCTTGGGAGCTGAAATAGATATCGGCATCACCCCAGCCGTCACCCACCTTGATCCACAGCTCTTGGTCGGAACGCTGCTCATTGGCAAACACCAGGCTGGCGCGGCCGTTTTTCGAGTCGATACACTCGATTGGCAAATCCAGCAGCGGCGTCATGCCTTCCTGATAACGATAGGATTCGTCGCTGACCGTGCAGGGGGCAAAGTCGCGGCTGATATTGCCGCCCGGGCCACTCCAGTTACCTTCACGGCCGCTGGGTGCGGCGTCTATGTCGCTGGGGCCCTTATCCACTATGCCATTGTCGGCCGTGCTCAGGCCGCTTGTCAGCCAGCTGTACCATTCATTGTCATAACGACTGCCTATGCCATCTATCAGGGCTTGATACTCGCTGTAGTTGTCGCTGCGCAGCAGACTGAGGATCTGGCGAACATCATCCATATGGCGCTCGAACATAAAGCGCACCGCCAGATAGCCCCAGCGATAGACTCTGTCCTGCCCCGAGTCATAGGTGTTTTTGAAGATTTGCGACAGGGCAAATGCCTTGGTTTCACCAAGTGCTATGGCTGCGGTGTTGGCATCCCGGTAGGAGATGTATTCCGCCAATCCTTCAACCCACCAGATAGTGTCGGCCGACATGCCGCGGGCAAAGTCGCCGTGGAGGTTGAAGCGGCCATCCAGGTAGTGCACATATTCATGCTGCAGGTTCCAGACATGGAAATCGGGGCGGCGCCACTCGGCTTCATAGGCGATAAAACGGGCCTGATTCTTGAGCCCGGCCGGCGAGCCTTCAAGATACATGCCGCCGTTGTCTGTATTGATGCCGAAGAAGCTGCCGGCGAATGACTGGTAGTCGCCGGAGGAGTTGAAGATCACCAGCTCAAGATCGTCGTTGTTATCTTCGCTCACCGGAGTATTGCCGGTTTCCAGCTTGCTGTGGAAGTAGGCTTCCTGGCCGCTGAGCACTTCGCAGATCCAGCTTGCCTGATCCTGATACAGATCCTGGGCGCGCATCTTCAGGGTATCCGAGCACTTCCAGTTGAAACTCAGGGTGTCCTGCTCCAGTTGGTATTTGAAGCCGCAAATGCCGTAGTAGTCGCACTGGCTGCGGTCATAGTAGTCAGCCATTTCTGCAGCGGCGAGCCAGATGGCGCGGCTGCTGTCCTCTTTACTGCTGCTGTCGATTACCGCCTTGACCAGAGTAGTGACCCTGGGCTTCATCGTCTCTATGTAGTAGAGGCGGGACATCTCACGTACCGCATTGACCAGCAGGTATTCGGCGTTGGTTCCCTGTAGTTGGCGCTGCTCAAGTTGAAACTGATTGAGGGCATCGAGAATGCTCTGATCCCGGGCGAACAGCGCTTGCATCTCGTCGTTCCACTGAGCCCGGAACAGGGTCGTAAACACAGCATTGGCGGCGGCATTCATGCCAAACAGCGCCTGCCAGTTGCTGTCGTATTCGTTGAGTACCTTGATGGTTACCCAGTTGAATTCGGCGCCCAGATTGGCCGAATCCACCAGGATCAACGCTTCTTTGAGAACCCCGGCATTGGCCTCGGAAACTGTCCAGCTCTTGGGATTGTTGAACAGACTATCCAGTGCGCCGCTTAACGCCGTGGTTACCGAGGCATCATAGGCGGGCACATCTTCAGGATGATAAAACTGCACGTAGAGGGCGGCGCGGACAAAGTTTATCAAGGACTCCAGCCCTTGGATGTCAGTTCCTGTGTAGCTTTCGGCGCGGCCGTCTATGGCATTGGTCACCGCCAGCACATTGGCCTGGCTGAAGCTGGCGGTGGCCTGACTGCCCACCAGGCTGTAAAAGGCACCGACACAAGCAGGCGTGGCGGCGCTTAATGCATCGACCAGTGCCTGACCATTGAGGCCTGTCAGCTCATCACAGCTGCTGTCGGCCTGCATCTGCCGATCGCCGGCCGCCGAGCGGCTCATCAGGTTGAGGCTTTCGACGGCTTGGCGTTTTTGGGGCGTTTTTTTGTCAACGGCATGTCCTTCAATTACCTGGTTCGCCACCGCCTGACTGCTAAAGGCCTGCGGCGGCGCCGGCAACGAAGCCTTTGTTTGCCTCTTAGCTTGAGAGTTGACCTCACGCTTAAGCCGCGTATGAGAGGCCAGTCTCGCCTGCTCGTTGGCTTGAGCGGGCAGTAAGGGATGACCGTGCAGCCTGGCGGCTGGATGAGGTGAGGAAGCTTGGGGGTAGGAGGGCTGTGCAAACATCTGTTGGCTGAATGCCATGCCGGAAAGCAGGCCGATACTGGCGACCAGTGGGCTGATCTTCATTGGTTTTCTCCATTTTATTTGAGTCTGCTGTTGCAGATCTTTAGTGGTTAAAGTGACCTCCTGCGCCGTTTGCCGATACTGCCTGACTGTGCACAACACTTTATTCAGGGTAAATCAGTGTTTCATCATAGAAGTAAAAGAATAAAATATACAATATAAAATTGTCTATTTTTTATTCCAAGGGAAAACAGCGAGGATTTCCTTGGTCACCGCGAGCTAGGATAGATTTATAACGCAATGAAATTAATAGAATTTACATTTAAATTCGCCAAGGCTGAATTTTGCCTGGCGGCTTTGTTGTGCTTCTGGCAAAAGACTGAAGCCATTTACTGTGAAGCACGCATTGCATCCAGGCCTGTAAGTCGATGCAGTGCATAGATGGGACTTGTTCGCATCTTCCTTGATGCGGGTATGAGCCTGAGACGGCTTCTGCTACTGTGTTGGCTACAGGTATCAGTCTCTGCCAGGCTTGACCTCTGGATTAACGTCAGAGGCAAATCTTTCGGCAGTGGCTCAGTTATCAAGGAGCAGTGTATGAGACAGGTGACTTTCGACACACCCGGGCAGCCCGAGGTGCTTTATCTGACAGATGTGGAGATCCCCAAACCCGGTCCGGGTCAGGTGTTGATTCGGGTGGCGGCGGCCGGGGTCAATGGCCCGGATCTGGCCCAGCGTAAAGGCAACTATCCGCCGCCGGCAGACGCTTCCCCCGTGCTGGGGTTGGAAGTAGCCGGCGAGATAGTGGCGCTGGGGCAGGGCGTAGTGCAATGGCAGACCGGGCAAGAGGTCTGTGCCCTGGTGCCGGGAGGCGGTTACAGTGAGTATGTGCTCACCTGGGCCGATCATTGTTTGCCTATTCCCAGGGGCTGGAGTCTGGAAGAAGCCGCGGCGATTCCCGAGACTTTCTTTACTGTGTGGGGCAATCTGTTTATGCGAGCCGGGTTGCAGCAAGGCGAGACAGTGCTCATCCACGGCGGCTCCGGGGGTATCGGCAGCAGCGCCATAGCACTGGCCAAGGCCTTTGGCGCCAGGGTACTGGTGACTTCCGGCAGTCCTGAGAAATGCGCCTGGTGTCAGCAATTGGGGGCCGAACTCGCGATTGACTACCGCCGACAGGACTTTGTCGAACCTGTGTTGGACTGGACCCAGGGCAAGGGTGTCGAGGTGGTGCTGGATATGGCAGGCGGAGACTTTGCCAACAAGAATCTCAAGGTGCTCGCCTGTGATGGCCGCATGGTGTCCATTGCCATGCAAAGAGGGGCCAAGGCTGAAGTGGATATCTTTCGCCTGATGGCCAAACGTATTGTTTGGACCGGCTCGACTCTGAGGCCTCAAAACGTAGCGGCCAAGGCGGCGATTGCTGCCGAGCTCAAGGCCAAGGTCTGGCCGTTATTGAATGAAGGTGCCCTGAAGCCACATATTTTTGCCAGTTTCCCGCTGCAAGAGTGCATTGCGGCACATCACTTGTTGGAATCCGGAAGTCACTCGGGCAAGGTCGTGCTGACACTGAAGTAAGTAGCTACTGACGCTCAACACCCTATGGCTGCTGAACACTCGCTCGGCAGCTTTTTCTCTGTCGCCGTTGTTTGGCTGTAACATGCTGCCTTAAGGCGTTTGCGTGCAAAATTCAACTTGCCCTGATGGAAATTTGGGCTAAAGTCCTTTGTGAGAGCACTCGAGGGTGCTGTCATGAAAAATTAATCGTTATTTAGTTGGAAAAATCACGGTTTGTAGCATTGATTCTCGGAAAGATTCTGTAAGAATACGCACTTGAAAACTCCACCTCCCAAAGGTGGAAACCTATTGTGGCAAAGTGAGCAGTAGTGCGCTTCTTTGGCCGAAAAACTTTAGGGAAGGCGCGAGCAAGTCCTGGCACTATGCGCAGCGACTTATTGGCAACTTCTCTGGTGTATGTGTTGATTTAAGGGTATTGGCATATATGTATAACACTGCAAAGAAACAAGTTTGGTATGGCGAGCTCAGAACCGCACGTGGCAATGCTATCGTCGTCCATGACAATCAGTTACCCGAGGCATCTCCTGGACGTATCTACCTGTTCAACTCTCAGCGTAATGCGATTATTGAATACGTGGAAGATATAGTTAAACCCAACCTGCATGATCTGGGTGAGGATGAAGCCAAGGCTGCCGAGCGTGAGTTCGGTAGTGCATTCAAAGCGGTCCGCAGCGAGTTTATGCAAAAGCAGCAGGCCAGAGTCAATCTGAACAACGTCAAAGACAGCGCTCCCGCGCGTAAGCCCAAGCCGGAACCTGAGGTCGAGGTCGAAGCCGACAACATGGGTGATGATTTCGATGACGATTGGGATGACAGCTTCGACGACTGATATCCCTATGCCCGGCCGTCCGACTTCAGTTCACTGAAGCGATGGTCCGGGTATACCGGAAAGTCGAACGCTGACATTTTAAGACGATGATTTATAAGTTGGAGAATAATGATACCAGATATTAACGAAGAATATTATGTACTGATATGTGGCTCTGGAAAGGTGCCTTCCCCTTATGTTTCCTGCAGTAAAAGTCATTATTTAACTTTTAGACAACCGACTTGCCTTAAAATGCCTATTCAGGTTGAATCTGGGGCAGATGATAATGAGGCTATTCCGCTGATCGAAGCAATGACTGCATTAAGTGATCCATTACTGTCAAACAGAATAAGTAAAGTGCTGGAATACTTTGATCTTTATCAGGTTCAGTTACTCCCAGCTTTATATACTCACAATGATGGAAATGTACATTCATATTCAATTTTAGTCGTAGATAATGATATTGATGCTTATGACTTTGATAATGGAAAATACACTGGGATTTTAGAGGATGGTGAAGTAATAAATCCAAGGAATTGCCGACTGGACTATAATAAGTTATCTAAAATACCTCTTGAAAAGAGATGTATTTTCCAAATTCCAGGGATGATGGATTATTTGGTGCATAAGTCAATCGCAGAGCCATTAATCGCCTTGAACGCCAGTGGTTTGCATTTGGTTCCAGTACTGGAATGGAATCTTAGCTTTGGTATGACAATTTGATAGCTGGGTTAAAGATGAATAATTGTCCGATTTTTCATCACAGCAAATACTGGCAGAAATTAAACTATACAACCCAAGCCAATATGGGGTGAATGATGTAGGTTTAACCCGATCTTCCTTTATTGATGATGAAATTTTAAATTGAATTTTGATGTCAATGAAATACGACAATCAATATCCGGCGATAGTCGATTATTCTTTATCGAAGCTATCGACTATGATGGCGCCCATAGAGGCCGGCATGGCGATCAGCAGGGTGCGCTTCAGCGCCAGTAAGGGATCGCTCAACAATGGCCATTTATCCAGGGCCAGTAAGACGACACTCACCACCAGCAAGGTCAGGGCATAAGCCAGCAGGATCCGCAGCCAGAACACCCACACCCTGGCCTTGATATTGGCCTGAAACACACTCTGATAAGCAAACAGGGCGATAAAGCTCAGGCTCAATACCACCACCAGCACCAGATTCACCATCGGCAGATTGGCCGCCAGCATCCAGGCCTCCTCGGAAAAAGAGATGGGCACGGACAAGGCAAAGGCGCCTATGCTGATCTGGCCGAGATCCTCGGCGTTGAAATAGAGTTTGGTCATGCCTGGGTATCGAACTCGTAGCGGCTCAAATGGTGATAGACTTGTCCGGGTGTTATCCAGGGATCGCCGTGCAGCTGTGGCTGATTGGCGCCGTCCGGCAGCATTTGTGGCTCAAGACAGACACCCTGCCAGGCCTTCATCGCCTGGGCCTTACGACCCTTGACGCCTTCGAGCCCGGCGCCGGTGTAAAGCTGCACTCCGGGTTGATTGGTATACAGTGTCAGCCCGCGACCCGATAGCGGCGCGCTCAAACGGCCCACACGCCAGAGCTCATCTTTCTGTTGCCGGCTGATAAAGCAGTGATCCAACCCTTGGCCGGCGGCTAGTTCCGGCTGCCCCAGCAGCGTCTTGAGTACCTTGCCCTGACTGAGATCCAACATGCTGCCTTGGGTATCGACTATGCCGCAGGGAATGCCTTCAGAGTCGGTTGCCAGGGCTTTGTTGCTATCGAGTTGCAACTGGTGCTCAGCGATATCCGCCCGGCCATCGAGGTTGAAATAGCTGTGCAGGGTCAGGCTCACCGGGCAGTCTTGGCTGCTTGAGGCCATAAACTCCACAAATAGGTTGTTGCCCGCCAAACGATAGTCCAGCTGTACCCTGCATTCACCGGGAAAGCCCATGTCGCCATCCGGGCTTATCAGGCTAAGGCGCACCCCGTCCGGCAGTGTGCCCAGTTGCCACAGGCGCCGATGAAAGCCTTCGCGGCCGCCATGCAGGCAGTGGCCGTTGAAGTTCTTATCCAGAGAAAAAGTCTTGCCGCGGCAGTTGATTTGACCTTGCTTGATGCGATTGGCGTAACGCCCCACAGCGGCGCCCAAACAGGCGTCCTGGGCCAGATAATCGGCTGCAGAGTCACAGCCAAGCACGATATTGGTTCGTTCACCGTGGCGATCCGGCGCCCACAGTGAGCGAATAATGCCACCGAGACTGAGCACTTCCAGCGCCAGAATGCCGTTGTCGATTCTGACTCTTTCTATCTGGCCGCCGCGGGGATCTTCCCAACTGTCGAGTGCGCTGAAACGTATCATCTGCTAGTTCCTTTTGGCTTAAGGGCTACAACTCAGTCCAGGCGGCTGGCTCCGTCGCTGGGGCTGCATAGGTACACACTGGCCTCCAGCTCGGTTTTGGCCGGATATTGCTGCTCGACGGCGGCTATCACCTTGTCGGTCAACTCATGTTCCACCAGGGCGATGACGCAGCCGCCAAAGCCCTTGCCTGTCATCCGTACTCCGCCGCGTTCGCCGACGACTTCGGCTATCAGCTCCACCAGGGTATCTATCGCCGGATGGCTGATTTCAAAGTCATCGCGCATCGATCGGTGTGATTCGGCCATCAGTTTGCTGAGCCTGGCGATATCTCCCTGCTCCAGGGCGCGGCAGGCGCTCTGGGTACGTTGGTTTTCACTGATCACATGGCGGGCGCGGCGAAAGGCAACCGGGTCCAGTTCATCTTCGGCGCTTTGCAACGCCCTGAGTGACAAGTGGCGCAGGGTATCCAATCCGAAATGACCGGCCACCTGCTCGCATTGCAAGCGGCGTTCGCCAAACTCTGTGCTGTGGGCGATGGAGGGCAAGCCGGAATTGATGATCAGCAGGCTGAGATCCTCGGGGAAGGGCACGCTCTCGCAGTCCAGATCCAGGCAATCGATCAACAGTGCCGCACCGGCCTCGGCCATGGCACAGGTGATCTGATCCATTATGCCGCAGCCATAGCCGACATAGTGGTTTTCGCCCCGCTGCGCCAGTTGTGCAATCGCCAGCGGCGACAAGTGCAGTTGACTGGTGTCATTGATGGCGGTGCCGAAGGCGATTTCCAGCGAGGCCGATGAGGCCAATCCGGCGTTGGTCGGCACATTGCCGATCACCGCCAGGTCCAGGCCGCGAGCCGGCAGGCCACTCTGGGCCATGGCCGAGGTAAAGCCCTTGAGATAACTGACCCAGCCCTCATCCTCGCTCATGCTGCCTTCATCGCCATAGTGCCATTCAAAAATGCCGGGAAAGGCAGCCGATACGGCGCGAAACTTGTCATCGTCACGGCGTTTGACCGCGATTATGGTGTGAAAGTTGATTGCCGCCGGCAGCACCAGACCTTCGTTATAGTCTGTGTGTTCCCCGATAAGGTTGACCCGCCCGGGGGCCTGATACAGGGCATCCGGCTTGGTGCCGAAGGTTTTGACAAAGAGTTTGGTAACGCTGGGGGCAGGATTCGACATGCTCTTATGGATTCCGCAAAAAAACGCTCGAACAGCAACATAAATGACTGCTTTTCTGTTGTTATATCATTTCTGTCACTGAGGTGTAAGTGAGATTTTTATTCGGATTGCGCCCAAGGGCAGATTAAGGAGATATCTATGGGAACAAGAGAAAAGCCTCACTCAGTCCGCTAACGGCGAGTGAGGCTAAATGATGCCGAAAAATATCAGGATGCGGCTTCCTTGGCGGGCGATTCATTGACGGTTTCGGCCGCCAGTAGTTCACAGACCACATGCTCAACGAAACCGGCACCGGCGGCCTCGTAGAGGTTATAAACGCTGTGAACGCCTGATTCGCGCAGGGCCACGGCATCATCACCATACTGCACTATGGCGCTGATCTTGCCTTGGTAATCCAGTTTCTTGAGCTGTTCAACCGCAAACATGTTACCCGCGTGGTATGGCATCGCCAGTAACACAAGTTCCAGCGCCGGAGCCCGGTCGAGTTTTTCCCAGAAGTCGGTATCCGAGGCATCGCCCTGTACCACATTACGCCCTTGCTCGCGGTGGAAGTCCACCAACTCCTGTTTGTGTTCTATGCCGAGGATCTCACCATCAAACCTGGCCTTGAGTTCATCGTAGGCGCCTGAGCCTATGCGCCCCATACCCAGAATAAGGAAGCGAGGGTTGCCCACGGGGATCTGCCTGTCTTCCGGATGCAGTGGGTGCTTCTCGAGCTTGACCAGCTTCTGCTGATACTTCTGGTAGATGCTGCCCACCATGGCGTTGAGCGGCGCCGCCAGCACGAAACTCAGGCTCAGGGCCACAGCAATGATCACCAGCCATTGGGCGGGCAGCCAGCCTTTGCTGGTGGCCACTGCAGCCACAATCAGACCGAACTCGCTGAAGTTACCCAGGTTGAATGAGCCCAGCATTGAGGTCCGAGAGCGCAGTTTGAAGCGGGTAAGGATATAGACAAACAGCAGAATTTTCAGCGGCACCAGAGTCACCAGCAGCACCGCCAGCATAATATCTGTCATGCTCGGCAGGCCGTTGAGGCCTATGGTGAGGAAGAAGGCCACCAGAAACAGTTCTTTAAAGTAGAACAGCGACTTGGCCAGCTCGGATGCCTTCTTGTGCCCGGCCAGCAGTATGCCGATGATCAGCGCGCCGAGATCCGGTTTCAGCCCCACAGACTCAAACAGCCAGGCACCGACGACCAAAGCCATTACCAGGCCGAAGAGCACCAGGAGTTCACCGTGGCCGACCTTGTCAAAGGCCCTGTATATCAGCGGCTTGGCCAGAGGCAGCAACAGCAGCGCCAAGGCCCATATCGACGGAAATTCGCCCTTGGAAATAGTCAGGAATAATACGGCAAAGATATCCTGCATGATCAGAATACCTATGGCAACCCGGCCGTAGAGAGATTGCATATCGCCTTTGTCTTCCAGCACCTTGACCGCAAACACAGTACTGGAAAAGCTCAGGGCAAAGGCCAGCAGGGTCAGTTGTTCGACCGTGAGATTGGTCAATTGCACCAGGCCAATCAAGCCCAGTAGCTTGAGAATGGGGACAAAGATTACCATGGACAACATCAGGTGCAGGCTGGAGCCTGCCCAGACTTCGGCCTTGAACAGGCTGCGGATATCCAGCTTGAGACCTATGGCAAACAGCAGCAGGGTCACACCCAGACTGGCCAATTGGTTGAGCAGCGGCAGGCTTTCATTTTCTATGCCCATGGTATAGAGCACAAAGCCGGCGGCCAGGTAGCCGATAAGCGGTGGTAAATTGATACGGTTGACCAGCATACCGCAGGCCAAGGTAATAACGAGAATTGCAGGTTCCATTTTGCTCTTTCAGGAAGGAGGCTAGCTGTTTAAAGAGTATTCTATAAGAAGAGCATTAAATTTAAATAAAAAAGCGAACTTATCTGCTGATAAATTCGCTTTTTCAGAAATGTCGGCGTGTTGAACGCTAGTTTTTGAGCAAAATATCCAGGTGGGCGGCAAACTCTTTCGGGCCCATGAAACCTGTCACTCTCAACTCATTCTTCAACTGGCCCTGTTCATCAATAAACAACAGTGTCGGCAGCCCCAGCACATCGTAGGCCTCCAGCAGAGCGACATCGGTTTCATCCATGGCGGTCACATCGGCTTGTAGCAGCAACATCTGTTCCATCCGCTGTTTAACCTCGGCATTCTTGAAGGTGATCTGCTCAAACTCCTTACAGGCCACACACCAATCGGCGTAGAGATCCAGCATCACCGGCTTGCCGGCCGCCTCGGCATCCGCCAGTTCGGCCTTGAAGTCCTCAAGCGACTTGATGCGCTTAAAGGCATGATGCTCGGCTTGCTGTTGCCCCATGAAGTGGTAACCCATGGTGCTCATTACCGCCTGGAGACCATAGGAGAAGCTCGACAGCAGCAGCAGGGTCAGGATCACGCTGCGCACCGTCTGTTTCCAGTTGAACTGGCTCAGCTTGTTCTGGTGCATCAGGTAGCCGACAAAGACGATGGCCCACACAGACCACATAAGATCCGACACCAATCCAGGCCAGATGCGGCCCAGCATTATGATGGACACGGCCACCAGCAGGAAACCGAATACATGCTTGATGATGTTCATCCAGGTGCCGGCGCGCGGCAGCAACTTACCGCCCGAGGTGCCTATCAGCAGCAGTGGTAGTCCCATCCCCATGCTGAGGATGTAGAGGGTCAAAAAGCCCTGCAGCAGATCGCCGGTTTGTGCCACGTACACGAGTACTGCCGATAAAGGCGCCGTGGTACAGGGCGAGGCCACCAGGCCCGAAAGCACACCCATGACGAACACGCCCAGCAGATTGCCACCCTTTTGCTTATTGGAGAGATTGTTCATCCTTTGCTGCCAACTGGCGGGCAGGCGCAGCTCATAGAGGCCAAACATAGACAGACTGAGTACCACGAACAGCACGGCTATGGTGATAAGCACGGCCGGATGTTGCAGCGCCGCCTGATACTTGAGGCCGGCCGAAGCCACTACCAGCCCCAGCAGCGAATAGGTAATAGCCATACCCTGCACATAAGCCATCGACAGGGTAAAGGCCTTACCGGTAGAGACTTTCTGCCCCTGGCCGACAATGATCCCCGATAGAATGGGATACATGGGGAATACACAGGGGGTCAGCGCCAGACCTATCCCCAACACGAAGAAGGTCAGATAGTTGAGCAGGGTGCTGTCACCGGAGAGCAGTTTATCCAACAGGTTATCCTGTTGGGTCACCGCCTGGCCCTTGGGAGCCGCCTGGGAATCGGCTGCCTTGTCTGCATCGGGCAGTATCCCATCATTGGCCGCCACAGGTTTAAGCAGGGCGTCACGGGTGGTGGGCGGGAAGCAGAGCTTGCCCTCGGCGCAGCCCATAAAGGTGACGGATAACTTGGCGGCTTCACCCGCCTCCTTAATGGCAACTGGAATTTCGATAAAGGAGTAGTACACCTGCTGCTCACCGAAATACTCATCCGTGTGACCCTTGCCCTGAGGCAGGGCTATCTCGCCCAGTTCACCGCCATCTATGCTGAACTTGAGTTTGTCGCGGTACATGTAGTAGCCGTCGGCTATTACCCAACTGAGCTTGACCTTGTTGCCTTGCTGACTGAAGTCGAAGGCGAAGGCCTGATCCACGGGCATCAGCTCAGGTTCACTCTTGAGAAAATCGAATTGCTTGTTGCCAAAGATCCCATCGGCCTGAACCAGCGGGCTGAGAAGCAACAGGCTGCCTAGCAGCAGGGTAAGTATTTTCTTCATAGCTTAGTGTTGTCTTTTATCCAATCCAGATAGGCGGGCAGCCCATGGCTGATGGGCACAGCAATAATTTCAGGTACTTCATAGGGATGCAGTTCGAGTATTTTCTGCTCCAGCCTGGGGTAGGCGCTGGCCAGACACTTGAGCTGCAGGCTGACTTCAGTCTCCTGACAGAGTTCGCCCTGCCAGACATAAAAGGAATCCACAGTCTGGCTCACCTGAGCACAGGCCACCAGCGACTCGCGCACCAAGGTTGCGGCCAGGCTCTTGGCACTGTCTGTATCCGGGCAACTGCAAAAAACCAGCAGCGCTTGTTGAGATTTTATGTCCATAATGAGCGGGTTAAATTAAACCTGACTTAAGCCAAGGGGATTAAAATCGAGCGTCTACTTTACGTGTTTTGCCGCAAGCTTGCATTAAGGCTTTGCTGAAACAGTGAGCTCAGGCGTCAAACCCGGGGCAGGCTGCGGACTTGAAATCAGACCGAGTTATCCCCATTTAGTTTTCAACTACTGCAAAAAATGAGGCCTACATGCCATTTCTGATAATGTTTATCATCTTTGTGCTGATCCCTGTCGTCGAACTCTCGGTGCTTATCCGGGTCGGCGAAGTTCTGGGCAGCTGGAACACAGTGGCATTGGTGATCCTCACCGCGGTGGTCGGTGTTTCTCTGGTTCGCAGCCAGGGCTTGAGTACCTTGATGTCGGTACAGAAAAAGTTGGCCGCCGGTGAAGCGCCGGGGCAAGAGATAGTCGAGGGCATGATGCTGGCCATGGCCGGTATTCTGCTGCTTATTCCAGGGTTTGTGACCGACCTTATCGGCCTTATCCTGCTGACTCCAATCACCCGGGCACCGCTGGCGCGTTATTTCTATCAGCGGATGCAGCTCAAGGTGGTTGCCGGTGCTCAGTTCAGAGCCGGTGCCAACCCCTTTGAGCCGCCACATCAAAGAGGCCAGGGCGGTGATGTATTCGAAGGTGAATTTGAGCGCAAGGCCGACCCTTCAGATAAGCGTCCTGAGAGCCATCAGCTGGGTGGGGAGAGCCATCAGCTGGAAGAAGATAGCCCTCAGCGAGGTGAAAATGGCCCACAGCGAGGTGAAAACGGCCCTCAGTCGCAGGATACGGAAAGCCAAGACGATGATCGGCCCGGTAGCCGGTGATCAGCATAAACACTGATAAAAAAGACCTTCCGCTCGGAAGGTCTTTTTATTGTCACCCCAAAACCACTTCCTATGGAGGTGGTGATCGTCAAGTCGGGGCTCAGCCCGAAGAGTGCCCATGCT
>NZ_JAPEHY010000020.1:0-91412 GCF_028823715.1 Shewanella sp. K8 | reverse complement strand
AGGGTTAAGTTCAGCGTAGCTGAGCAGCGTGCTCTGCTGGGACGTATGCCTACAGGCACTCCCGCCCAGACTTAGATCAGACAATGCCTCAATCACTTTCTGATCAATTGGCCGGTTGGTCGTGAACTCAAACCTAAATCGTTCAGCTACATTTTCTTCAGAGAAGCGCTCCAACAATTTCAAATAACGTTTAGCAAACCCCTGAATTGTCTTCTTCAAACCACTAGCGGTCCAGGGTTCATTGGAAGCTGTTGTTGAATGCTTAAGCTGGACGTACCTAATACGCTGAGCCTTCTGAAGGTCTTCTGAGCCGAAGTAAAACCCCACATCGATGATCTCTTCACCTTCAGTGACACTTCCACTATCTGATTCTATTTTTGAGGCCCCCTCAATAGTGATAGCAGTTAAGCCCTCCGCTCCAGGTAGTAACTTTAAACATTGCCGAGCTGCCCAAAGGTAGTGAAACTGATCTCCATCACGACTAGCTCTAACCAAATCTGTGCTACTTGCCATTTATCTCTCTATTTACTTGTAAATCTCGTTATCATGTAAAAGTTTGGTACTGGTAATCCTCATAGTGCACATGCACATTTTAGTCCTCGGATGAGTGTAAACGCGCATCTGCGGTTTCCAAACCTATTATCTACCTACAGCATTTGTTATCTCTATGACTTTAAATATATCTTCTGTAATGTTACAGAAATAACACGTAAATCGGGGGGGAGTTCCCTGTTAACTCCTTCTCTATTTAACTTTCGTAACTAGAGATGTTGCAGTGTGGTCAATGCATCGTATTTTGCGCAGGACTAGAGGGGGAATTTCAGATACGGCTCAACACCGCAGTAGCGAGTCCAAGCAGCAATAATGGCGTCACTGCCGAAGAGAAGACAATGAAGCCGATCATTTTCGCCGCGCAGTTTACTTGAGTAAATGAGCAGCGAAAATGATTGGATGAAGCCCTAACTAACTGTGCTCCACTAAACCATAATTGCGTTGCTGACGAAGCTAATGCTAGGCAAATCGATGGCGCCAGCGCGCAGTTGACTGATGTCAATGAGCACTGGCGCCAAGATTTAACGCCGCAGTAGCGAGTCCAAGCAGCAATTACTCGTACTCAGACATGGGCACACAGGCACAGAACAAATTCCTATCCCCATACACATCATCAATACGATTCACGGTTGGCCAGAACTTGTTGGCCTTGACTGTGGCATTCGGGAATACCGCTAGTTCGCGATCGTATGGACGGCTGTCGAAGGCGGGATCCATGATGTCGGCTAACGTGTGTGGTGCATTGTGCAGCGGGTTATTGTCCGCAGGCCACTCACCGGCTTCGACCCGGGCGATTTCACCGCGGATGGCCACCATGGCTTCGATAAATCTGTCCAGCTCGGCCTTGGACTCAGACTCGGTCGGCTCGATCATCAGGGTTCCGGCAACCGGGAAGCTCATGGTCGGAGCGTGGAAGCCGTAGTCGTTGAGGCGTTTGGCCACATCCATTTCAGTCACACCGGAGGCTTCTTTCAGCGGACGCAGATCGATAATGCACTCGTGAGCCACACGGTCGTTACGGCCGCGGTAGAGCACAGGATAGTGCTCTGACAGCTTCTTCATCACATAGTTGGCGTTGAGCATGGCGTTCTGGGTTGATTCACGCAAGCCCTTGGCGCCCAACAGCTTGATGTACATCCAGCTGATTGGCAGTATGCTGGCGCTGCCGTAAGGCGCGGCAGAAACGGCGCCGTTGTTGTCGCTTTCGCGGCCCGGCTTAACCAGAGTATGACCGGCAACGAAAGGAGCCAAATGCGCTTTTACGCCGATGGGACCCATGCCTGGACCACCGCCGCCATGAGGGATGGCGAAGGTCTTGTGCAGGTTGAGGTGGGAAACGTCCGCGCCGATAAAGCCGGGAGTGGTCACGCCCACCTGGGCATTCATGTTGGCACCGTCCAGATACACCTGGCCGCCGTGTTGATGGATCACCTCACAGATCTCCGAGACGGTTTCTTCATACACGCCGTGGGTGGAAGGATAAGTGATCATGATGCAGGACAGGTTGTCGGCCACTTCGGCCGCCTTGGCGCGCAGATCTTCCATGTCCACGTTGCCGCGCTTGTCGCAGCCCACAACCACTATCTTCATACCGGCCATCTGCGCCGAAGCCGGGTTGGTACCGTGAGCCGACTGAGGGATCAGACAGACATTGCGGTGCCCCTCGCCGCGGGATTCATGGTACTTCTTGATGGCCAACAGACCGGCGTATTCGCCGGATGCACCCGAGTTGGGCTGCAGGCACATGGCGTCATAGCCGGTGATTTCCACCAGATAGTCAGACAGCTCATTGAGCAGCTTTTCATAACCCTTGGCTTGATCCAGCGGGCAGAATGGATGCAGGTTGGCAAATTCCGGCCAGCTGATAGGCAGCATCTCGGCGGTGGCATTCAGCTTCATGGTGCATGACCCCAGAGAGATCATCGAGTGGTTCAGCGCCAGGTCTTTGTTTTCAAGACGCTTGATGTAGCGCAGCATCTCGGTTTCGCTGTGGAAGCTGTTGAAGGTTGGATGCGTCAGGATGGCCTCATCACGCAGCAGCGCCGCAGGGATGGAGTCACTGCCCTTGGCAAGGATTTCAGCGTCCAGTGCCGCCACATCCAGGCCATGACCGGCGCCCAGGATGATATCGAACAGGGCAGCCAGATCGTCAGCAGTCGTGGTTTCATCCAGGCTGACACCCAGAGTGCCTTCGACATCGATACGCAGGTTGCTCTCGGCGGCAATGGCGCGGGCCAGCACGGCGTCTTTGTCGGCCACTTTGAAGGTCAGAGTGTCGAACCAGCTAGCGTTGACCAACTCAACGCCCTTGGTCTTGAGGCCGGCGGCGAGAATGTCGGTCAGGCGGTGAATACGCTCGGCTATGGTCTTCAGCCCTTGTGGGCCATGGTATACGGCGTAGAAAGAGGCCATGTTGGCCAGCAGGATCTGCGCGGTACAGATATTGGAGTTGGCCTTTTCGCGGCGGATATGCTGCTCACGGGTTTGCATCGCCATCCGCAGCGCTGTGTTGCCGCGGCTGTCTTTGGAAACGCCTATGATACGGCCAGGCATGGAACGCTTGTGCTCGTCTCGGGTCACGAAGAAAGCGGCGTGCGGGCCACCATACCCCATAGGCACACCGAAGCGCTGCGCGCTGCCAAAGACCACGTCGGCGCCCAGGCTACCGGGAGACTTGAGCAATACCAGCGACATGATATCGGCGGCAACAGCCACAATCGCCTTCTGCTCACGCAGCTTGGCGAAGAGTTCACGCTGATCGTTCAGCTCGCCTGTCTTGCCGCTGTACTGGAACAGGGCACCAAAGAGTTCATGATTGAGCGCTTCCTCGGCGGGGCCTACGACGACTTCAAAACCAAAGCATTCGGCGCGGGTCTTGACCACATCCAGCGTCTGCGGGAACACGTCATCGGCAACGAAAAAGATATTGGCTTTCTTGGCCTTGGATACCCGTTTGGCCAGCGCCATGGCTTCGGCGGCGGCTGTGGCTTCGTCCAGCAGCGAGGCGGAGGCCAGATCCAGGCCGGAGAGGTCCATGGACATCTGCTGGAAGTTCAGTACCGCTTCCAGGCGGCCCTGGGCGATTTCCGGCTGGTAAGGGGTATAAGCCGTGTACCAACCCGGGTTTTCCAGCACATTGCGCAAAATAACGTTAGGCACTTCAGTGCCGTAGTAGCCCATGCCTATGTAGCTCTTGAATACCTTGTTCTGCTTGGCCAGGCCCTTGATATAGGCCAGACCTTCGGCTTCGCCACAGGCTTCGCCCACGGCCAGATCCCGGTTCAGACGAATCGACTCCGGTACTATCTGCGCCGTCAGATCTTCCAGTGACTCGGCGCCTACATAGTTCAGCATCTCTTGCTGCTGCAGGGCGTCGGAGCCGATATGACGACGGATAAAGAGTTCGTGCTGCTCTAACTGAGTGAGGGTTTGCTTGGTCATGATTAACCTTGTTCCATGTTCGCCGGTATCCAGCCGTAGGGAGGCGGTGTACCAGTCTCTTTATTTAGTGGTAAAACAAACGAAGCCCCGGAGGGCTTCGTTTTTCAGCGACGCTTATTCTTCGTCGATGACAGCCTGATATCCTTCGGCATCCAGCAGGTTGTCCAGCTCAGACAGGTCAGAAGGCATGATACGGAAGAACCAGCCATCACCGAATGCATCGCTGTTGACCAGCTCAGGGCTGTCTTCCAGCGCTTCGTTGATGGCAATCACTTCACCGGACAGAGGGGCATAGATATCTGAAGCGGCCTTAACTGACTCGGCCACAGCGCAATCCTCAGAGGCGCTGACAGTGTCGCCTACTTCCGGCAATTCAACGAAAACCATATCACCCAGCAGCTCCTGCGCATGTTCAGTGATACCGACTGTGTAGCTACCGTCTTCTTCCTTGCGGATCCATTCGTGAGAAGAAGCGTACTTCAGTTCGCTTGGAATATTGCTCATTATTCTTGTTCCTTTCCCGTGTTTTAGAATGCTTGTTTACCGTTACGCACAAAGCCTGGCGCCACTACTTTAACAGCGACGCGCTTCTTGCGCATTTCGACTTCGGCCGTATCCCCAATGGAGTTCGGTACCCGGGCCATCGCAATAGAATAGCCCAATGTCGGTGAGAATGTACCGCTGGTGATCACGCCTTCCTGCTCTTGGCCGTTGGCGTCGGTAAAGAATACCGGCATGCCGTGGCGCAACACGCCTTTTTGCTCCATCACCAGGCCGATAAATTTGTCGGCTCCGGCCGCTTTGATGGCGCTCAGGGCTTCGCGACCGATAAAGTCACGATCGCTCGGTTCCCAGGCAATGGTCCAGCCCATGTTGGCGGCCAATGGGTTAACGGTTTCATCCATGTCCTGACCGTAGAGGTTCATCCCGGCTTCCAGGCGCAGCGTATCGCGGGCCCCCAGACCACATGGCTTAACACCGGCCTCGAGCAGTGCTTGCCACAGGGCTTCGGCTTCTTCGGCAGGCACTATGATTTCATAACCGGCTTCACCTGTGTAACCTGTGGTAGCCACAAACAGGCTGCCTGCGTGCACACCGAAGAAAGGCTTCATGCCTTCAACGGCCGCGTTTTGCTCGGCAGTGAACACAGTGGCGGTTTTGGCCTTGGCATTGGGGCCCTGCACGGCAATCATCGCCAGCTCAGGGCGCTCGGTCACTGTGACATCATAGGGCTTGGACTGCTCGGCAATCCAGGCGAGATCTTTTTCGCGGGTGGCTGAGTTGACGACAACCCGGTAATGGGTGTCATCGAGGTAATAAGTGATCAGATCGTCAATCACCCCGGCTTCATGGTTCAGCATGCCGCTGTACAGCGCCTTGCCGGAGACCTTGAGTTTGGCGATATCGTTGGCCAGCAGTTTACGCAGGAAGGCTTTGGCGTCGCTGCCGGTGACATCAACAACCGTCATATGGGAGACGTCGAACATACCGGCGTCCTGACGCACTGCGTGATGTTCTTCTATCTGCGAACCATAGTTGAGTGGCATATCCCAACCATGAAAATCAACCATCTTGGCATTGGCTTCCAAGTGCTTGTTAAAGAGTACAGTTTTATTAGCCATTGTTATCCCTTCTAGTCGGGGCTTTACAGTGTCACCCAGGGGCAACTCTGAGTTAAAATGCAGCGAAATTATACCCTGCGTCACAAATTTGTATACAAGTGATTTTTCTAATCCGAACCATTATGGATTAATTTTTCTCATGGTTTGCCTGTAATTTTTTTACAGTAAATCACTGCGTGTGTATAAAAAACGCCCAAAAGCGACTGTTTTTGGGCGTTTTCCTTCACATACGGCTAACCGGGGATGAAGATTATTCAGGACGGCACAAACGCGGCAGCTTGAATTTGTGTCCCATGGCCTGTTGCATGAACACAGTTTTCAGCCCAGCGACATTGTCCACCAGGTTGAGACCGAGATCGCGAATCGCCTTCTTCAGAGGATTACTGCCGGCAAACAACCGCTTGAACCCCTCCATGGCAGCTATCATCTCCATCGCCTCGGCTTTGCGCCAGCGCTCAAGGGCGCGCAGCTCGCCATAGGCGCCGATATCCTTGCCCTCGCCGTGCAATGCCGCCACGGTTTCCACTATGGCGCCGGCATCGAGGAAACCCAGGTTAACCCCCTGCCCCGCCAACGGATGTATGGTGTGTGCCGCATCGCCGGCCAACAACAAACGATGGCGGGCGAAATGGCGCGCATAACGCATCCGCAGCGGAAAACTCTGGCGTTCACTCTCCAACTGACACAGGCCCAGGCGGCCATCGAAGGCGGCGGTCAGCGCCCGGGAAAAGGCCTCATCATCCAAAGCCTGCAAGGCCTCGGCCTTTTGCGGCGGCACCGACCAGACGATGGAGCAGAGGTCACTCTCATAAAGCGGCAGAAACGCCAGTGGGCCGTCGGCACTGAACACCTGGCGGGCGCAGTCACCATGGGGCAACTGAGTGCGAATGCTGGCGACTATGGCGTGATGACCGTAATCCCAGAAGGTCAGCGGGATCTGGCACTGCTGGCGAACCCAGGAGTTGGCGCCATCGGCAGCCACCACCAGGGCGGCACTGAGGTTATCGCCGTTATCCAGCGTCAGCCAGGCTTCACGCTCACCAAAGGCGATACGCTCAAGCCGGGTGTGTTCCAGCAGTGTCAGCTGTTCCAGCTCTGCGGCTCGCTGGGCCAGGGCGTAGTGAATGGCATCGTTTTCGATTATGGTGCCAAGGGAAGTCTCGCACTGGCTCTGGGCATCAAACTGGATGCGCCCCATGCCGTCTTTTTCCCAGACATCCATCTTGCTGTATGGCCCGAGACGGGACTTGTCCAGATAGGCCCAGGCACCCAAGTGTTCGAGCAGCGCCTGGCTGGCCTTGTTGATGGCACTGACCCGCAGGCGCGGCGCACCCTCGACCGGCGCGGCACCGGCGGCATCTATCACCACCACCTTGAGCCCGGCCTGCTCCAGACCGCAGGCCGTTGCCAGTCCCACCATACCGCCGCCCACCACGGCTACATCATAGCTTTGGAAATTCATCGTCACTGACTCCTGGAAAACAAACAAGCAGCCGATTGCCTGTGCCACCCCATGGCTCTGTGGGCCACAGGGGTCTTGAGAGGTGGACACCAGGAGAGGATCCTGAGCCCCAGATTACGTCCGGCCACCAGCGGCCAGTAGTTGTTGGAAAAACCGCGCACCAGAAACTCGATATTGTTGATGGTCTGGCGTCTGTCCTGCTCACGGGCAGCATGATAGGCATGCAGCACCTGGGCTGCGCCTGGGTCGCCACCTGCGGCCAATACCGGCTCCAGCGTTTCCAGCACAGTGACCAGATCCCTGAGCCCCAGATTGAACCCCTGCCCGGCTATCGGGTGCAGAGTCTGGGCGGCATTGCCCAAATAAAGCGTACGGTGATAGATGGGCCTTGGCATGTAAGAGAGGCTCAGTGGGTAGCGGTGACGCTCACCCACGGCCACAAAACGCCCGGCCCGATAGCCGAAGGCCTGCTGCAGCTGCTGCAAAAACTCGGCCTGCGGCAGAGCCTGCATCCGCTCGGCCTCTTCATGGGGCAAGGCCCACACCAGAGAGAGCCTGGCCTGGCCGTCGCTGTCCCCCATAGGCAGCAGTGCCAACGGGCCGTGCTCGGTGAAGCGCTCCCAGGCCATGCCATTATGGGGCTTGTCGGTAGCAACATTGGCGATAACCGCGCTCTGACCAAACTCAAACTGCTGCAACACCTGTTGCTGCTGGGCACGCACCGAGGAGTTAACCCCATCTGCCGCCAGCAATAAGCGGCAGGAAAGCCGCTGACCGTTACTGAGCGTTAAACTATGGCCCGCAGCCGAGGTTTGCAGCTTCTCAAGACGCGCCGGGCAATAAAGCTGGATATCACTGTTGCCGATGGCGCCAAACAGCCGCTGGCCGACCCGCTCGAGTTCCACCACCTGGCCGAGGGAGTCCAGCGCAAACTGCCCGGCGTTGAGCTCTGTCATGCCGAAATGGCCGCGATCCGAGACATGAATATCGGTTATCGCCGTGCCTAGGTCTTCAAGCAAAGGCCAGATGCCGAGGCGCTTGAGCTCAAACACTGAGCCATTGGCTATGGCGATGGAGCGGGCATCGAAACCAGGATGTTGCTTGGCGGGATCGAAGGCCTCGATAACGGCTATTTTCAGCGGACGGGAGAGTTTCCTGGCCAGGTCGGCCAGCCCCAATGCCAGGGTGGCACCGGCCATGGCGCCGCCGACAATGGCGATATCCAGCTCAGCGCATTCCTGACTCACAGCTTGGGCGTCAACTTGCGGGTTCATCTTTCCTCTACTCAGGCACGCTCAATGGGTGCCGTCACAGAAATGACAGGGCGAACGGGCGCCCTGTCAATGCAGCGTATTATTGTCTTGTGTTTCGGCGTCGAGATCCGGCAACTCGGGGCCGAACTCTGAATAGCAGAGAATGACGGCCATGCGAACAAACTCCAGCAGCTCGAGATATGCACTTTCGGATTCATCATCGTCGGCAACATCGAACTCTACCTGGGCAATTTCCGCCAGATCTTTGATCACTTCACGAACATCTTCCGATGCCTGATTCAAACCGGGTTGAATGATGGCGATGCCGGTGAGGAAGCTCTGAGTCCAGAGCGAGAGCGCTTCGACCCGCACTGTCAGAGGTTCTTCCTCTTCCGGCAGCAGCAGGGTGAAGCCAAAGTCAGGATCCTGCAGTCGATTGACTGTGTCGCCAAAAAGTTCGGTTATCAGTTGTGTCAGTTCGTCGGGCAGGCGCTGGCCGTCGTTCATCAGCTCGAGCAGTGGCTGATACCAGGCCTGCTCCTGCTGTGGCACGCCGCCACAAATCAGGCCCACCAAGGCGCCATGCACTTCAACCGGATGCTGACCTATGTCGGCGTTGTCGAGCGCACTGCGCAGGCTTTCGATACGTAATGAGGGTGGGGTTGCCATAAAGCTGTCCAAGTATTGAATTTACCCCCGTCATGCTAGCAGAGTTAGGGAAGGCGACCAAGACTGGAATCTTACCCAAGCTGCGAGCCAGGTCGTGCATTTGGCAATGCATCCAGGCTTCACCGTTTATCTACTGCCGGGATTTGTACCAAGCTGGTCAGGGAAACAGCAGCCAACGCAACAAAGCGGCGCTTGTCTTGCACTTTAACGCTGAGCTAGATATATTCCGCCACAGAGCCAAAGAAAAGGATCCCGTGCGGAAGATGAGTAACAGTGCCATAGATATCACCCTGTTGGGGCGCACCTACTCCATCGCCTGTCCCCCGGGTCAGGAACAGGCTCTGCAAGCGGTGGCGCAGAAATTGGAGCTGCAACTGGGCAAGATAAAGTCCCGCACCAACGCCATCAGCCGCGAGGAAATGGCTTTGATGGCCGCACTCAACATAGGCTATGAGCTCTATGAAGAGCAGCGGAAGAATCAAGATTATATGAGCCAAATGGATGACAGAATCCGTTTGCTGCAATCCACTCTTGAGCACGCATTGGTTGAGCGAAGCGCAAGAGAGGATTAAACTGAAATAGCACGAACCCTCACAGGTTCGACCCAGAATTTGCTCCCTGGGGTGTGCGACAGCTGGTAATGTCCCTGTGCCGATATTTTTAATCTCAGGGTGAATGTTTTACTGACATTGTGCATGCTCGGCGCGAACCGAGAAGCCTTAGGATGTAATCATTTACCCGCCTTGAACCTACGGTTCAAGGGCTACACCGGCATCGACATTCTGGGGAGCATCCTCATTTATGACTCACACAGACTCAAGCAGCCAAACCCGTGATGCGCGTTGCAAGACGCTCAGGCAAGCCATTCGCCATGCCCGCAGGGCCATTCCCGAAACCGAGCAGCATGTTGCCGCCCTCAAGGGTTGTGAGCAGTTTCTAACCTTGCTCGATGAACTGAGCGCCCAGGGCAGAGAAATCAAGACAGTCGCCCTCTACTTTAGCTGTGACGGCGAGCTGGACACGGCTCCCCTTATCGAAGCGCTATGGCAACGGGGAGTAACCACCTGTCTGCCGATCATTCATCCCTTTGCCCCGGGGCGTTTACTGTTTCTGCGCTATCAACTCTCCAGTCAACTGCACGCCAACCGCTTTGGTATCCCCGAGCCCAGACTGGATATCCGCAGTCTGGTGCCTTTGGCTGAGCTGGATCTCATCCTCACGCCATTGGTGGCCTTCGACGCCCAGGGCAACCGCATGGGCATGGGCGGCGGCTTCTACGACAGAACACTGGCGGCGGCGCAGCAAAGCGCCCGAACTGTGCCATTGCTGGCAGTCGGTTTTGCCCATAACCTGCAGCTTGTGGACTCCCTGCCCCTCGCCCCCTGGGATATCCCGCTGCCCTTTATCGTTACCCCGGACAAGCTGCATAGCTTCAACACTCTGACGGCTGAATCTTGACCCGAAAAAGTGGTATAACATCAGCCTGAGAAGTCGCGGAGTAAGCAAGTATGGCACGTCAGTATCGCAGCCTTGATAGACCAGACAGTGCCCAGCGGGCCAAGGTTAAGCAGCAGATGCAGCGGGAAACCTATCAAAATATGCGCCGACAACAGTCACAGCCCAAGGCGCTGCTCGGCGCCTTGCTGGGCGCCATTCTTGCTATGTGGCTGTTTCTATTTATGGCCAGCAGCAACAGCACTCTGGTTTGGCTGTATATGCTGCCGGCGGTGGCTGTGGGCCTGGGTGCCAGATGGCTGGGGAAGTGTTTCGAGTGGCAGCTTTTGCTGCCGGTTCCGCTGATTACACTACTGCTTTATAGCCTGGCACTCTGGTTGTTGCTGCGCTTTCATGCCTCGGATCTCCTGATAGTGCCGCTTTGCTGCGGTATCAGTCTTTACTGCGCCCGCCGTTCACTGAGCCCCATGGAGCAAAGCGCCCTGTGGCAGGCGAAGCTGGATCAACACTGAGACCTGGCTCCAGGCTTTTTATTGCTATTGCTGAAATATCTTGGTGAATTGGCGAATCCTCTTATGGCGTAGGCTTGAATCTCAGGGCAGGTTAGCACCAGACATTAGGCCGGCTGGCACTCTGCCCTGGCGGCTTCTATGCTGAAAGCCATATAGGCAGCTCATTATCATGCCGCCGAGTCGGCCTTGTCGTTTTTGGAATTCCACTCAAAGGAGAGAACAAGCGATGAAAAAGTCCATCCTGATCCCAGGTTGTTTGTCACTGGTGTTTGCCGCATCACAACTGGCCGCCGAAGAAGTCAGTATCTCATTACTGTCGGCCGATGGCCCAAGCCCCATAGGCAGCATCAGTCTCAGTGATTCCGCCTACGGCCTAGTGTTAACCCCCAACCTCAAGCAACTCACGCCCGGCGTTCACGGCTTCCATGTGCATCAAAATGGCAGTTGTGACACCAGCAGCAAAGACGGTAAGACAGTAGTGGGCGGCGCGGCCGGAGGTCACTTCGACCCTGATGGCAGCGGCAAGCACGGTTACCCCTGGACAAATGACAATCACAAGGGCGATCTGCCGGCGCTCTATGTCGATGCTGATGGCATGGCTTCCACACCTGTGCTGGCACCAAGGTTGAAACTGGCCGACGTCAAAGGTAAGGCACTGATGATCCACATGGGAGGCGATAACCATTCAGATCACCCGGCGCCACTGGGCGGCGGTGGCGCCCGCATGGCCTGTGGCGTGATTAACTGAGCCGCACCAAACACAAAAAACGCGGCTCTTGAGCCGCGTTTTTTAATTCAATTCAAGCCAATGTCTTTTTAGCTTTGATCTTTTGTTGGCTTGGCACGTTTAGTGGCTTTCGCCCTTGCCTCTCAAACGCTCCACCATACTCATCAAGGCCACCGCGATGGCACCGGCCACAATGCCAAACAGGGCGTTGAGCAAGGTAGGTGTCAGCGCTGCCAACACAGGGCCGGCCACAGCCAAAGAGCCTACCCAGTTGGCGGCATGGGTTATCTGCTCACTGACCCAATGCAGGCCATGGGTGAGAATGCCGCCACCTACCATAAACATGGCGGCGGTGCCCACTATGGTAAGCAGCTTCATCAGTTTGGGGGCTGCGCTGACCAGCATAAGCCCAATACGCCTGAGGTTGTGGGCCCAAAAACCCTCGCCTCTGCGCCTTGAGAGATACAGCCCGGCGTCATCCAGCTTAACGATACCAGCCACCAAGCCGTAGACCCCGATAGTCATTACCACTGCAATGATAGACAGAGTGGCCAACTGGGTCATAAAGGCTTTTTCCGCCACAATCCCCAAGGTGATGGCGATGATCTCTGCCGATAACACGAAGTCGGTACGTATCGCGCCTTTGACTTTCTGCGCTTCCCAGGCGCGAATATCCTCGACCTCTTTCATGGCGGCCTCGGCGGCGGCTTCATCGTCTGTTTCGGCAGAAGCCTTGCTGTGACTGGCCTTGTGCCAGAGTTTTTCAAAGCCTTCAAAGCAGAGAAACAAGCCACCGAACATCAACAGAGGTGTAACTGCCCAGGGAATAAAGGCGCTGATCAGCAGAGCTGCCGGCACCAAAATAAGTTTGTTGCGAAAAGAGCCCTTGGCAACGGCCCATACCACGGGCAGTTCCCGCTCAGCACTGATCCCTGTTACCTGCTGCGCATTCAGCGCCAGATCGTCCCCCAATACCCCGGCGGTTTTCTTGGCGGCAACCTTACTCATTACCGCCACATCATCCAGGATGGTGGCAATATCATCCAATAGAGTCAGTAGACTCGCTCCAGCCATTTAAATCTCCTTAAACCAGGTCAATTTTGCGCTCTAAATAGGTTCGGTATGCGACATATTCAAGCGGCACCTGTGCACTTTTTCAGCGCAGTACTGCCACATCAGCCTGGCCGTTCCCCCTGGTCGTATAGTAGCGCAGGGGCGCAGGCGGGCGCAGTAAAAAGTTCTTAACTTATGTTGCACTTCAAGAACTATTCTTCAGGACAAGATTGAGCGGCACTTTTCACTGCAACTCGGAGTATACTAGGGCAAGTTCAAGTAAATTTGTCAGAATCAACAGGATGGCATTATGACCCAAGATGAAATGAAGAAAGCGGCCGGTTGGGCAGCGCTGGAATATGTCGAGAAAGACAGCATAGTTGGCGTGGGCACCGGCTCTACCGTCAACCACTTTATCGATGCTCTGGCTACGATAAAGGCCGATATTGAAGGCGCGGTTTCCAGCTCTGAAGCCTCCACCGCCAAGCTCAAACAGTTGGGGATCCCTGTGTTTGATCTCAATTCGGTAGACAAGCTGTCTGTGTATGTCGATGGCGCCGATGAAATCAACGGCCACATGGACATGATCAAGGGTGGCGGCGCCGCACTGACCCGGGAAAAGATAGTTGCGGCCGTGGCCGACAAGTTTATCTGTATCGTTGATAATACCAAGCAAGTCGATGTGCTGGGCAACTTCCCGCTACCGGTGGAAGTGATCCCCATGGCCCGCTCCTACGTGGCCCGTGAGCTGGTGAAACTGGGTGGCGATCCTGTCTATCGTGAAGGTGTGGTAACAGATAACGGCAACGTCATTCTGGATGTCTACAACCTGAAGATACTGAACCCCAAAGAGCTGGAAGTGCAGATTAATGCCATAGTGGGCGTAGTGACCAATGGTCTGTTCGCCAACCGTGGCGCCGATGTGCTCCTGGTGGGCACCCCTGAAGGGGTTAAAACCATCAAGTAAGCCTTAATCTTAAATGCCAAAAGCCGCCAGCAGGCGGCTTTTTTGTGGAAAATTGAGCGGATTGCAGAGCAAGAACAGTCGGCTCAAGAGTAAAAAATGGCCAACCAGACGCTAGTTTGATCCTCGGCGGTCCAGCTGACTCTGTGGCGTACATGAGCGGGGATATTGAGCCAGTCCCCCGGGTTCAGGCTCACTTCTGAACCATCTTCATATTGCAGCCGGGCAGCGCCCTGCAGCAGCAATACCCATTCATGCTGCGCTTGATCGTACCATTGCCCTTCGGGTGTCACCTGACCGTGGGACAGAATGCGCTCAATTTTAAGATCCGGCGTAGCCAAAAGCGCGTCAAACTGCTCGGCATCAAGCTGCTTGGGTAAGTTGGCAAACAGATTGTTCATCTTGCTCTCCTGCGATATATGAGCCGTTACTCAGCCTATCCCTATCTTAAGTTTTACAAGGGCTCCAGCTGCTCGACCAGCAACTGCAGGTTACTGTTGCCGCGAAACTCGTTCACATCCAGCTTATACAGCAGACGCACATGATTGATGCTGGCATCAGGCCAGGTCTTGAGATCCACATTGAAGGCGATGGCATCGGCCATGATCCGGCCGCACTCAGTCTCCAGCACCAGTTTAAGGTGTTTCTCTGCCACCAGCCTCTGCTGCAGAATTCTGAAATGGCCATCAAATAACGGCTCGGGGAAAGCCTGGCCCCAGGGACCTGCATCTCTAAGCAGCTGCGCCGTATCCAGGCTAAAGCATTCAAGCGGCAATTCACCGTCGGAGAACAGCTCGCCATTGAGATCTTCCAGGGTCAGCAGCTCACGGACACAGGTGTCAAAGGCCTCGGCAAACTGCTCGAAGGCATCCTTACGCAAAGAGAGCCCGGCGGCCATGGCATGACCACCGAACTTGAGGATCATCCCGGGATGACGGGCATTGATAAGCTCCAGCAGATCGCGCATATGCAGCCCCTTGATGGAGCGGGCCGAGCCCTTGATTTCAGTGTCGCTGGCTTCAGCAAAGGCGATTACCGGGCGGTGGAACCTGTCTTTGATCCGGGAAGCCAGAATACCTATCACCCCCTGATGCCAGTCCGGCTGATACAGGGCAATACCCCAGGGCTGTTCACTCTCTTTGAGCTGCAGTGCCTCCAGGCTCTTCATCGCTTCTTGCTGCATGCCGGTTTCCAGCTCACGGCGCTCGGCGTTGAGGCCATCAAGCTCGGCCGCCATCCTTCTTGCCTTGAGCATGTCATCACACAAGAGAGTTTCAACCCCGAGCGCCATTTCATCCAGCCTTCCGGCGGCGTTGAGTCTGGGGCCAACCGCAAAGCCGAAATCGGCGGCCACCAAACGCGCCGGATTGCGGCGGGCCACCTCCAGCAAGGCGGTGATCCCCGGGCGACAGGCGCCGTTTCGCACCCGCTTGATACCGGCATCCACCAAAATACGGTTGTTGGCATCGAGCGACACCACATCGGCCACAGTGCCCAGAGCCACCAAGTCCAGTAATACCCCCAGATTGGGCTCGGCCAGCGAGTGTTTGGCGAACCAGTGACGTTTTCTCAGCTCAGCCCGCAGTGCCAACATCAGATAGAAAGCCACCCCGACCCCGGCAATCGACTTGGAAGCAAAGCGGCAACCGGGTTGATTGGGGTTAATGATGGCATCTGCCTCTGGTAATTCATTACCCGGCAAATGGTGATCTGTAATAACAACCGTCATCCCCAGCGCCTTGGCGGCCCTGACGCCTTCGATGGATGAGATACCGTTATCGACAGTGATCAGTAGCTCGGCGCCCTTGCTGTGCGCCACCGCCACTATTTCAGGGCTGAGGCCATAGCCATAATCGAAGCGATTGGGGATCAGATAATCACAGTTTTCCATTCCCATCATTCTGAGCGCCAACAGACACACACTGGTGGAGGTGGCGCCATCGGCATCGAAATCACCCATGATCAGAATGCGGCGATTGGCGGCGATGGCATCGGCCACCAGCTCGGCACCTTGTTGCAAGCCCAACATGGTATCCGGCCTGAGCAGACGCTTGAGCACCAGTTCGCACTCGGGAGCCTGAACGCCGCGACTGGCGTAAATCTGTTTTAAGAGCGGATGCAGATTAGCGGGTAAATGGCTGTCGTCCACCCTGGGACGACGGACGATTTTGTGGATCACTATGGGCTATTCTTGAAAATGGCTTTGCCGGGCAAGATAACAAAAAGGCGAGTGGGTTGCTCGCCTTTTTGAGTGAGATTTTTCGATTGAGCGCTGCCGCTATTGAGATTAAAGGCTACGACTCTCAAGGTTGTTCAACAGATCTTTCGGTGGCTGATAACCCGGGATCAGGCTGCCATCTTCGAGGATCAACGCAGGAGTGCCATTGATACCAAAACTCATCCCCAGTTGATACTGCCCCGGGATATTGGCATCACACTTGGCCATCTTAATACTCTTGCCAGCCTTGGCGTCATCCATGGCCTTGTGAGGGTCTTTGGCACACCAAACCGCTTCCATCTCTTCGGCGTTGGGTGAAGGCACACCCTGACGGGGATAGGCCAGATAGCGCACTGTTATCCCAAGGTCGTTGTATTCCTGCATCTGGTTATGGAGCTTACGGCAATAACCACAGGTGATATCGGTAAAGACAGTCACCACATGCTTTTCGTTCTTGGCCTTGTAGACCAGCATCTTGTCTTCGAAGGACTTGAGCATCTCGAGTCTTGGGCCTGCAAGCGCCGCCTCGGTGAGGTTTTTCATCCCTTGATTCAGATCATAGAGGTTACCATGCAGCAGCTTGGAACCATCTTTACTGACATAGAGCACGCCGCGATTGGTGATTGCCTGATACAGGCCTGGGATAGGTGAATCTGCCATAGAGATCACTTCAATACCCAAGGTGTCACTGAGCTTTTGCTTCAGCTGATCACCCGGTTCGGAAGCCGCAGAGGCAACACCGACAAAGGGTGTAACCGCCAGCGCCAGACACAGAGAGAATGCACGGGTTAACTTCATTGGAAATCCTATCTTATTTGGGCCTGATTGGTTTTTTATCGTCTCTCATCAGACCGGGCCAGAGGCTGAAAAGTTACAGGCTGTTGTCAGTGAAAGCAACTAATTGCGTGCCAGATCACCGAATTCAGCCTCTTGGATGATGCTGCTGATGCAGCGATTGCAACCTGGCATTGGCCACATGGGTATAAATTTGGGTGGTGGACAGCGAGCTGTGGCCCAACAGTAACTGCACTACCCGCAAGTCAGCGCCATGGTTGAGCAAATGGGTGGCAAAGGCGTGTCTCAGGGTATGGGGTGACAGTTCGGTGCTGATACCGGCCCGCAACGCATAAAGCTTGATCCTGTGCCATAAGGTTTGCCGGGTCATCATCTGGGCCCGCTTGGAGGGAAACACCACATCACTCTGTTTACCGCCGAGCAGCTCGGCGCGCGCCAGCTTGAGGAAAGACTCGATTTCGCTGACGGCCACCTCGCCCATGGGCACCAAGCGCTCCTTGCCGCCTTTACCGGTGATCCGTACCAGGCCCTGACGCAGACTCATCTGCTCCAGCGTCAACCCCACCAGTTCACTGACCCTGAGTCCGGTGGCGTATAACAGCTCAAGCATCGCCTTGTCTCTGGCTTCGACCGGGTCTTCCCGTATGGGCTCAGCCAGCAAGGCATCCACCTCGGCCTCGCTGAGACTACCGGGCAATTTGCGCTTGAGCTTGGTGGACGCGATACGCGCCATGGGATCTTCTGCTATCAGCTGCCGACGCAGCAAAAAACCATAAAAGCGCCGCAAGCTACTCTTTAACCTGGCGCTGCTGCTCTGGGCAACCCCTTTATCGACACGAAAACCGAGGTAATCCTGCACCGCTTCGCGCCCGGCAGAGTTGAGTGTCAGCCCTCTTCCCTGCAAGTACTGATCAAAATGGCGCAGGTCATTGCGATAGGCCGCCAATGTGTTGTCGCTCAGGCCCTTACTGGACCAAAGGTCATCGAGAAAACCTTCAATCAAGGGGTCCTGAACATAAGCGGATGAAGAAGTCGCGGCCACAAACAATACTCCAATAAAAAACGGCGTCATCAAGGATAACGCCGTCTCGAAATGGACTCCAGTAACTCAGACAGCCTGCGCCGCCTTGGGGCTGACAAACAAACAGATAATCATCACTGTCAGGGTGGGTGGCAGCCAGGCCATGCCCTCTTCGTAGAGAGGCAACGCCGACATCACAGGGGCCAGGCTTTCAACACCGGAAACAAATGCCAGCAGCAAGCTGTTGGGCTCGGCCACTTGGGTCAGCGGCTTAAGTGAAGCCACTGTCACCTTAAGGGCATCAAAAATCCCGAAGAACAAGGCCACCGACAGCGCCAGTCTGTGGGCAAATTTCGGATTGCGGAAATAAGGCGTCAGGAAGGTCACCAACACCAAAGCTATCGCCACAGGGTAGATGGTCATCAGCACAGGAATACTGATAGCCAGCAGTTGGGTCAGGCCTACGTTGGCCACCACGGCACAGATCACGCTGAACAGCACCACCAGGAAGCGATAAGTGGCGCCCGGGATCAACTCCTGGAAGAAGTCGGAGCAGGCACTCACCAGCCCCACAGCCGTGGTCAAACAGGCCAGAGTCACAACAGTGGACAACAGGATAATGCCCATATCACCGAATTCGTGAGTCACATAGTTGGTGAGGATTTGGCCACCGCTCTCGGCGCCCTTGGCCATATCACCTGCGGTTGCACCGAGGAAGAACAGCGACACATACACAAATGCCAGACCAGCGGCGGCTACCAGCGCAGCGCGCACCAGATAGCGGGTCTGCAAGCCAGGCTCAGACACGCCCTTGTTGCGCAAAATATCGATAATCAGCATACCGAACATCAAGGATGCCAGGGTATCCATGGTGTTGTAGCCTTCGATAATGCCTTTGGTCAGTGGGTGCTTGATATAGTCACCACTGGCGGCCGGTACTTCGCTGCCGGGCAGCAAGATAACGGACACTGCCAGCCCCATCAGCAGCAGAATCAGCACTGGGGTCAATACCTTGCCTATGCTATCCATCAGTTTGCCGGGAAACAGTGCCAGCAGCATGGTCACCAAAAAGAATCCCAGAGTGTAGAGCAACTGAGGCTTGTTCAGCTCAAGCCCGAGAATGTTCACTACCGATGCAGGGTCTTGAATAAAAGGCAGCGCGCCAATCTCATAGGCTACCAGACCGGTACGAGGCGCCGCGAATGCTGGGCCAATAATGATATAGATAGCGACTGCCAGAGCGGTCGCGGCAAAGGCCGGCAACAGCTTCATCACCTTGCCCTGCGCCTTGGCCACAGCTATCAAACCGGCCAGCGGCAAACCCACGGCGGTAATCAAAAAGCCAATCATGGCCATTGGCATGTTTTCGCCGGCCAACTGCCCGGCAAAAGGAGGAAAAATCAGGTTGCCCGCCCCCAGGAAAAACGCAAAGGTCATGAATCCCAGGCCCAGGGTGTCACCAAGTGTCAATTGAGTCTTGTGCACTGTATGCCCCATCTTGTTATGTTTTTCTAATAAACTTAAGTGATTGCAACATTTTTAGCTATAGCTGAAATAATAGCCGTCGCGCTCGCCCTACTCGAGTGTAAAGCCTTTATTACAGATATCCGTGGTAAATTTGGCCTATTCTTGGCGAGTTTATGAACAAATGGCAGGGGGTTTTCGCTGCTTTGCTTATCCTAAAACTGTTTTACCTTGATCTAATTCGCAGAATGCCGCGAATTAAGGGGGAACACTAATACCAGACCCTCTTAAAGTGCGCAATAAGCCAACCAAACAGCAGCCTAAAAACACAACAGATGCAAAACTCAGGATGAGAAAAAGTTGTCCAAGGTCACACCCAGCCCCAATTGAGGCAACAGGCGTAGCATTTTGCAAACATTTGTCGACTCCCCAACGCCCTTGCTGGTACGACCTTTAACACTTGTCCAGCATCACCAGCCTAAAGTTAGCAGCATCCCCTGCCAAAGTATGAACCAGACCGAAACAAAACGGCGCCAAAGCCTTGGCGAATGATGACTCTTTCGGGATAAAATCCCCGCCAACCATTCTGCTTGGGAGGTTGAGCACTCAATGGCATTCAGTTTCAAGGCATTTCATATCGAAGATTACGGTTGCGGTATGCCGGTCAGTACAGATGGGGTGCTCTTGGGCGCTTGGGCGCCATTAACCGGGGCCCAGCGGGTGCTGGACATAGGGGCCGGCAGCGGCTTACTGAGTCTGATGGCGGCGCAGCGCAGTGAGGCAGAGATACTGGCGGTTGAGCTCGACAGCAGCGCGGCCCATGCAAGCCGTGCCAACTTCAAGGCTTCGCCCTGGGCGAGCAGACTCGCTTTGTATCAAGGCTCAATTCAGGCCTATTGCGATGAGCATGCCTTGATAGACTCAGCGCTGTTCGACCATATACTTTGCAACCCACCCTATTTCGAAACCGGCCCACGCTCGGATGACCCCAAACGAGCCATAGCGAGACACACAGAGCATCTGAACTTTGACGAGCTGTGTGTGGCGATAAAGCAATTACTCAAGCCACAGGGACAGGCGAGCCTTATTCTGCCGGTTCAGAGCCTGGACAGATTTGCGTGCGCCGCAATAAAGGCAGGCTTGCGACTGGCCGCGCGGGTCAGTGTCAGCAGCACGCCTCAAAAGCCCAGTAACCGAGAGTTACTGCTGCTTGAACATGCCAAGGAAGGCGAAGCGGTTGCCGCGCCAAAAGCTCATTCCGCCCTCTATATAAGAGAAGCAGACGGCCGCTATTCGGAGGCCATGGCACAACTGACCCGGGATTTTTACCTGAAACTCTAAGCCGTTGCCGGTTGCAAGGGACTTATTCTCAGCTTCCCAAGCGACAAGCTGTGCACGGCAACCCAGACAAGGTATACTCCCGCGCATTATTGTTTGAGATGCTCCCCATGCTATTTGAAGATTTCGATCTGGACCACAGGCTTTTGGATTCACTGAAAGCCATGGGCCACAAGACCCCGACCAGTATTCAGCAATTGGCTCTGCCTTTGGCGCTGGAGCAACGGGATATTCTTGCCCATGCCCCGACCGGCACAGGTAAGACCGCCAGTTTCCTGCTGCCGGCACTGCAACATCTGATTGACTTCCCCCGCCGTCGTCCCGGCCAGGCCAGAGTACTGGTGTTGACCCCGACCCGCGAGCTGGCCAGTCAGGTTCACAGATATGCCTGTCATCTGGCGACCGGTCTTGGGCTGGAGATTGGCATAATCACAGGCGGTGTCCCTTACGCCCCACAGGAAGAAACCCTGGCCGGTAACCTGGATATTCTGGTGGCGACCCCGGGCCGCCTGCTCGAATATCTTGAGAAGCGCAAGTTTGAAGCCACCGAAGTGGAACTGCTTATCATAGATGAAGCCGACCGCATGCTGGATATGGGCTTCTCCCAGGTTGTGCAGACCATAGCCATAGAAGCGCAGGGACGAAAGCAGAACATGCTGTTCTCCGCCACACTGGAAGGCAGCGGCGTTCGCCGTTTTGCCACTGAGTTGCTCAACGATCCTGTGTTGGTGGAGGCCGAACCGCCACGCAGCGAGAAAGCCAAGATCCATCAATGGATCCACCTGGCCGACAACAAGGAGCACAAGTTCGCTCTCTTGTGTCACCTGCTCAATCAGGAAGAAACCAAGCGCGCCATCGTCTTTTGCAAGACCCGCGAAGTGGTCAGCAGCCTCGAAGGTTTGTTGCTGCAGGCCGGGATCCCGGCCGCCTTTATGCGCGGCGATATGGAGCAAAAGAAGCGTTTCCAGGCTCTGGGTCGTTTCACCAAGGGTGAAGTCAAAGTGCTGCTGGCTACCGATGTCGCCGCCCGCGGCATAGATATCGAAGGCATCACCCATGTGATTAACTATGATATGCCCCGCTCTGCCGATGCCTATGTGCACAGAATAGGCCGCACCGGCCGCGCCGGCGCCAAGGGCACAGCCATCTCTCTGGTGGAAGCCCATGATATGCGGATCCTCAGCAAAGTTGAGCGCTATATCGAGCAGAAGCTGAAACGGCGAGTCATCGAAGAGTTGCGCCCCAAGCACAAAGAAGCCAAGGTACCGACCAAGAAAAAGGTCAAAGCCAAGGATGCCAGTGCCAAAAACAGCAAGAAAAAGAAGAAGAAAAAATAAGCTTCGACTTAATTTCTCGTTTAAAAAGGACCTTTGGGTCCTTTTTTGTTACCTGCCTCACAGCCCTCCCGCCGCCGACAGCTTTTGACACATTTTATTTACAAAAACACATTTATTGGCCGCTGCTTGTCTGGTAATTTAAGCTCAGATTAAGCCTCCAGCATGGATATGCAGAAGAATATGAAGACATTTTTCCGAAGAATAGCGCCGCTGCTCATCATAGTGGTCGCCGTACTCGGCGCCAAACTCCTGATGATGACCAAGCAGGAGCCGGAGCAAAAAGCGGAAGAGATCCCGCTGCCTGTGGTCGACGTGACTCAGGTCGAACAACAGACAATGTCACTCAACCTGCCCTCTTACGGCACTGTGACTCCCAAGTACAAGACTCAGCTGGTCAGTGAAGTTCAGGGCCGTATCCTCAGCATAGCCCCGGCCTTTGTGGCCGGTGGCGTGGTGCATCAAGGCGATGAACTGGCGGTGATAGAACCTTCTGATTATGAGGCCGACCTGATGCAGGCTCAGGCCACTCTGGCCCAGGCCAAGGCAGCATTGGATGAAGAAATCGCTCGCGGCGAAGTCGCCAAGATAGAATTCAGCGGTTATGACAACGGTATGCCACCCGAGCTTGGCTTGCGGGTTCCTCAGTTGAAGAAAGAGCAAGCCAACGTCAAGTATGCCGAAGCGGCACTCGCCAGAGCCAAACGCAACCTGGAACGTACCGTTATCCGGGCACCTTTCGATGCCATAGTGCGTGCCCGCAGCGTCGATTTGGGACAATACGTTTCCATAGGCACCAATCTGGGTGAGCTGTACGACACGGCTGTAGCCGAAGTGCGCCTGCCGCTGGCCAACAAAGACCTGGCCTATCTGGAGTCGGTGGACAACCCTGAGACTCAGGTAACCCTGAGCGCCGCCCTGGCGGGTAAAACCGTGACCTGGACCGGCAAGGTAGTGCGCAGTGAAGGGGTGATAGATCCGGATAACCGCATGGTCTATCTGGTGGCCGAAGTGCAGGATCCTTATCTGCGAAAGCAGAAACAGACCGGCCAACTGCCGCTGAAATACGGCAGCTTTGTCAACGCCGTGATCAAGGGCCGCACCGTCGATGGCCTGGTGAAACTGCCAAGGTATATGGTGCGTAATCAGCACGTGGCCGTGGTAGACAAGGACAACAAGATAGAGATGCGTCACGTCAACGTGGTACGCACAGATCTTGAGTATGTCTACATCAAAGACAGCCTCAAGGATGGCGAGCGAATCTCCAAGACCAATCTCAACAATATGACCAATGGTCAGTTGGTGCGGGTTGCCAACAGCAAAGATAAAGACGCTTCCCACAGCGAAGAGGATGAAACTCAGGAACAGCGTCTGGCTGCGGCGGGTGAACTCTGATGGAGCAGGAAAAAGGAATCATTGCCTGGTTCGCCCGCAACAATGTTGCCGCCAACCTCTTGATGTGGATCCTGCTTATCGGCGGGATCTTCAGCGCCTTTCTGATCAATAAAGAGGTCTTTCCCAGCTTCGAACTCAACTATTTGCGGATCTCAGTCGCCTACCCAGGCGCGGCGCCGCAGGAGATTGAAGAAGGGATCACCATCAAGATTGAAGAGGCGATTCAGGACATCAGCGGCATCAAGAAGGTTACCTCGGTTGCCAGCGAAGGAGTGGGCTCTGTCACCATAGAGGTGGAAGACGGCTATGATGCCAAAGAGGTGCTGGATGAGGCCAAACTCAGGGTCGATGCCATTGCCACCTTCCCGGCCAATATCGAAAAGCCGGATATCTACCGGATCAAGCCGGAAAACAACGTTATTTGGGTGTCTGTCTATGGCGATATGACACTGCACGACATGAAAGAGCTGGCCAAGGAGATCCGTGATGAGATCACCAACCTGCCGGCGGTGACCCGTGCCGAAGTGACCGGGGTGCGCGACTATGAAATCGGTATCGAAGTCTCGGAAGATAAGCTCAGAGAGTACGGTCTCACCTTCACTCAGGTGGCACAGGCAGTACAAAACACTTCGATAGATCTGCCCGGTGGCTCAATTCGGGCTCAGGACGGTGACATACTGCTGCGTACCAAGGGCCAGGCCTATACGGGAGATGACTTTGCCAACATAGTGGTCAGCACTCGCGCCGATGGCAGCCGGGTGATGCTGCCCATGGTGGCCGAGATCAAGGATGACTTTGAGGAGCGGCTCGAGTACACCCGCTTCGACGGCATGCCGGCGGCCATCATAGAGATCACCAGCATAGACGATCAAAACGCCCTGGCGATTGCCGATCAGGTCAAAGGTTTTATTGCCGAGCGTCAAGCCACTCTGCCAAGTGGCGCCAAGCTGGACTATTGGGGCGACCTGACCCACTATCTCAAGGGCCGCCTCAACATGATGCTGTCCAACATGTTTATGGGTGCCTTGCTGGTGTTCATTATCCTGGCGCTGTTCCTAGATCTGAAACTGGCCTTCTGGGTCATGCTGGGGCTGCCTGTGTGCTTCCTCGGTGCCATGGCACTGATGCCGATGGAACCTTTTGGCCTGTCTATCAACATGTTGACTCTGTTCGCCTTTATTTTGGTGCTGGGGATAGTGGTGGATGATGCCATAGTCATAGGCGAGAGTGCCCATACCGAGGTTGAGCGTCACGGCCACTCGATCACCAATGTGATCCGCGGTGCCAAGAAGGTCGCCATGCCCGCTACTTTCGGGGTGTTGACCACAATTGCCGCCTTTATCCCCATGTTGATGGTGCCAGGTCCCATGGGGATCATCTGGAAATCCATCGGCATGATAGTGATCCTCTGCCTGGCCTTCTCGCTGGTGGAGTCCAAGTTCATTCTGCCGGCGCACCTGGCGCACATGAAGCCCAGCAAACCCAATCCCAAACCTGGGCCATTTGGCCGCTTCAAGCGCGCCTTCAACGAAAAAGTGCAGCATTTTATCCACCACAGTTACCGCAACTTTATGGAGCGGATGATCCCCCACAGATATACCTTGGTGGCGGGCTTTATCGGTGTGCTTATTCTGTCGGTCGCCATGGTCACCAGTGGCAAGGTGCGCTGGGTGTTCTTCCCGGATATTCCGTCCGACTTTATCCAGGTCAATCTGGAAATGGATGAAGGCAGCTCAGAGCTCAACACCCTGGATGTGGTGCAAAAAATTGAAAATGCCCTCTATACCATGAACCAGCAGATGGAGTCCGAAATCGGCTACCCTGTGGTGAAGCACAGCTTTATCAATATGAGCAGCCGCACCTCGGCATTTATCTTTGCCGAGCTTACCAAGGGTGAAGACAGGGACGTGGACGGCGTGACCATAGCCGAGGCCTGGCGCAAGCAGTTGCCGGACTTGGTGGCGGTGAAGAAACTCAATATCAATGCCAGCACCAATGATGCCGGCGGCGATATCTCTTTCCGCTTTACCTCCACCGATCTGGAACAATTGTCTGCAGCCGCCAAAGAACTGAAACAGAAGCTTGCCAGCTATGAAGGCGTTTATGATATTGCCGATAACTTCTCCTCCGGCAGCCATGAAATTCGCCTCAAGATTCGTCCCGAGGCAGAAGCGCTGGGGCTGACATTATCGGATCTGGCGCGCCAGGTGCGTTATGGCTTCTATGGCTATGAGGCGCAACGAATTTTGCGCAACAAGGAAGAGGTCAAGGTAATGGTGCGTTATCCGCTGGAGCAGCGCCGCACCATAGGCCACCTGGAGAACATGATGATCCGCACGCCAAACGGCATGGCGGTGCCCTTCTCTACCGTGGCCGAACTGGAGCTGGGGGAATCTTACTCTTCCATTACCCGGGTGGATGGTCGCAGGGCGATTACAGTGACCGCCAACGCCAACAAGGATAAAGTGGAGCCCTCCAAGGTGGTGCAGGAGATCCAGGAGAAGTTTATGCCCGAACTCGAGCGTAAATATCCTCATATTTCCGCCAGTCTCGATGGTGCCAGCCAGGATGAACAGGCCGCCATGGTCGGCTTGTTACAAGGCTTCTTCTTCGCGATATTTACTATCTATGCCTTGATGGCCATTCCTCTCAAGTCCTACAGCCAGCCGCTGATCATCATGTCGGTGATCCCCTTCGGTATGATAGGTGCGCTGTTCGGTCACTTTATTCTGGGGCTGTCCATGAGCATTCTCAGTCTCTGCGGCATAGTTGCTCTGGCCGGGGTAGTGGTGAATGATTCATTGATTTTGGTGGACTTCGTCAACCGCGCCCGTGAGCAGGGTCAGTCAGTGGTCAAGGCGGCCATAGATTCGGGGTGTTATCGTTTCCGGGCGATTATCCTCACCTCGCTGACCACTTTTGTCGGCCTGGTGCCCATCATAATGGAGCGCAGCCTGCAGGCACAGATAGTGATCCCCATGGCCACCTCTCTGGCATTCGGTATTTTGTTCTCCACCCTGGTGACCCTGATCCTGGTGCCCATGCTCTATATCATTCTCGATGATCTGAGCCACAAGAGCCGAGCGTTTTATCACTGGTGGTGGCGGCCGAAAGAGGCAGAGGCCCAGTTAAACGAGTCGCAACACTGAGTAAGTGATTGAAGGGAGCCCAAAGGCTCCCTTCCCTTATCAGGCAACAAATTCAACTCTACCGCATCTCGTGTGGCTCCTAAGTGGGTGTTTTCTGATCCTGCTAGCATTTTTCACTGCGGCTCTTGGTTAGACTCCAAGTTATCTCCTGCATGCCTTATTGAGTCGTTATGAGCAGCACAGCCCAAAGCCAACCCACACTTGTCTATGACATACGCAACAGCCGCTATCTGAATATCACCGGCCGCTGCACCCTGAGATGCCGCTTCTGTCCCAAGCATAACGGCAGCAAGAGCATTCATGAGTATCAGCTGGATCTCAAGGTTCGCCCCCGCGGCAGCGATATCATTCCGCTGCTCGGCGAGGTAACCCGTTTCGATGAATATGTGTTCTGCGGCTATGGTGAACCGACGCTCAATCTCGAAACCTTGCTGGAAGTGGCCCGCGAAATCAAACGCCGCGGCGGTAAGGTCAGGGTCAATACCGATGGCTTGGGTAACCTGTTTCACAGGCGCAACATATTGCCTGAGCTGGCCGAGTGCGTCGATGCCCTGTCGGTCTCACTCAATGCCGACACTGAATCAGGCTACATTAAACACTGTCGCCCACGTCTGGCTGGTTCCTGGGAGGCGGTCAACGCCTTTATTCGCGAAGCTCCCCGTTACATCAAGCAGGTGCAGGTATCGGCACTCGATGGCCTGGAAGGGGTGGATATCGACGCCTGTCGCAAAATAGTGGAAGACGCCGGCTGTCAATTCAAGCACAGGATCCTGGGACAGCTGGGTTAGCAAAGAGGCGGCACCAAGCAGATGGACCTGTAAACCCGCACAGGCCCCATAGGGATGTGTTCGCGCCTTCACGGGCCACAGTGTTAACTGCCCGGTGAGCGGTCGGTAACTGCCGATGCCCACTGGGTTATTTCGTGTTAACATGAGCGCAATTTTCACTCTGGAGCCAGCACAGTTCCATGTTCAAAAAGAATACCGGACTCAAAGACACACCTCTGCTTATCTCGGCTCAGGGTATTCACTGGTCCCGGCAGCGCTTGCTGGCCGTTGCCAGTCAGCTGAGCATGCTGGTGATCACTGTGATACTCATTACCAATGTGTTGATCACCTTGGGCGAGCGACGTCTGCAGGAAGAGTGGGCGGTACAAAGATACAGCGAGCTGCAAACCGTTGGTGCCCTGCTGGCCGATAAAATCTCCTTCCAGCAGTTTCGCACCCAGATGTTTGCCAAGTCAGAATATCTGCGCCAGTACCTGGATAATCCGGGACACAAAGAATATCAACGGCTGATGACGAGCTGGGACAGCCTGAAGCGCAGCACCCCAGAACTGCTGGATCTGGCGCTGTTTGATGCCGACGGCAAGTTCCGTATCGCCACCAGCAATACCTTCGGCAGCATGTCCATGCCGCCGGCACTCCTGGGCAACAAGCGCAATCTGGGGGGGCAGGAAATCTATACCTCGGCATTGGAGTTTGCCCCGATTGACGGCCGCCTCGAGCCCTACATTTACCAGTTGGCCTGGCTGGAAAATCAGGATCAGAGCGTGCGCGGTTATCTGGTCACCTACAACTCCATGTTGCAGATGCTGCAGGCGATAAAGCCCGCCTTCTCCAGTAATGCATCACCTCTGCTGCTGTTTGACAATCAGGGCCTGCTTTATGCCGGCGCCTCGGATCTGGACCCTTTGGCCAGGCTGCCTGAAACCATGGGCAGCAGCATAAGACAGAGCTATCCGGCACTGTGGAGCAAGATGGCCAGAAGTAACTTTGGTCAATTCCACGGAGAAGACGCCACCTTCGTCTATCTCAAGGTACAACTGGCTTCGCAAAACGATACCAAGCGCGAATATCTGCTGCTTTCCTATATCCGCAATCACGACATCGCCTCCCGTTTCTTTCAGTGGCGCAACATCCTTTTGGCCTGCGCCGCCATACTGACCATTCTGGCAACCGCGGTTATTCTGCTGACCCATATGTTCCGCCTCGAACAGCGCGCCAGACAAAACAGTATCGAGTTGGCCCGCGGCCTGTTCCGCTCCAACCTGGGTTGTGTGCTGGTCAACCCCAGCGGCCGTATCGTGAGCGCCAATGCCACTGCCGCCCGCACTCTGCAACTCGAGCAGGATGAGCTGCCGGATCGCAGTTTGCAACGGATCCTGCAGCTGGATGACGAGCTTTATTCTTCGATGAAACAACAGTTGGCGGATGCCGGCGAGTGGCGCGGCGAAGTGCAGCTCGAATCCCTGGACAATGCCCAGCTCAGATTACATATCCGCCGCTACAACGCCAGCAGTCAAACCTATTTGCTGATCACCTTTGAAGATATCGGCGAACTGAAACAAGCCCAGCAGGAAGCCTTCCTTAGCAAGCTATTGACCGGCAGCAATGTGGCCACCGCCCTGACCACGCCCTCAGGGCAGTTGCTCAAGGTCAATGAAGCCTTTGATAAGCTGATGCAACTCAACGGTGATCTCAGCCACAGCCTGGCGGCTTTGCTGGAAAACGATCTTGGCAACCAGTGGCAGAGAATTAGCCAGTTGGTGAGCATGCAAGGCCAGTGGCAAGGGCAAATACTCTGCACCCACAGCCACGGCAGTTGCCTGCAGGCCACGCTCAAGGGCTATCTGGATGAAGATGGCGAGATTGAATATCTGGTGTGCACCCTGGAGCAGGCAACCCCAAGAGGCAAGATTGAAGCCAGTGGCGATCTGGTGCCGCACCGCAGCACCATCCTGGTGAACCTCAGGGATCTGGATCGCTACTTCAAGTCCATGTCCGAAGAGGAAAAGCTACAAGCCAGTCTGCTCCTGATGGACATCAGCCCCGAGGGCATGCTCAGCCATATGAGCGATATCGGCCAGCTGGAGAACCGCCAACACGAAGTGGAGATGCAGCTGCTCAGGGATCTGCCCAACAGCTATCAGATGTCCCATTGGCAATTGGGTAAGCTGATTATCATACTACCGGAAACCGATGCCAATCAGGCGCATCACTATGCGGTCAAGGCGCTGGCCAACTTGGGCGAAAACGGCTTGGCAGAAGGGATCAGCATAGGCATAGCCGCCTATCTGCCGGGCCAGAGCCTGGAGCAGTTCCTCGGTAATGCCGAAGTGGCGCTGAAACGAGCCAAGCAGACGGGTGAGCAGAATATCTGCCAGGCCTATACCCGTCAGCTCTGAAATGCAGCAGCCTTTGATACTGGAGGTCAATCGGTGCAAGTTGCTGTCTGCGGCGCTGTTTTTCATGGCGCGGGCCGTCGCATTCTACTTCAGTGACAGTTGATTTAGCTGGCCACGTCGGCTCTGCCGCTGACTTTGGGCTCTGTCTTGCTGGCCTTGATGTGTCTCTATGGCCTAAGGCCAGCAGCGATTTCCCTCAGCATCCATCAGCATGGCATCAGTTACCGCTCCTTGCTGCGGACACTGAAGCTGGACTGGCAGGATATCAGCGATATTTCATCTGTTTAATATTCAGCGAAACCCGCTAATTGGTTACTACTATTCAAATAGTTACCTGGCAAGGCTGGCACAGGGCAGCCCGCTCAGGGCCAAAGCTCGTTGGGTACTGCAATCTTTGCCCGCTAACTTTGAACGCCCGGCCGCCGAGGTGTGTGAGCTGTTGGATCAGGCGCGCCTTCAGGCGCTGCAACGCTCAACAACCCAGTGCTAGCTAAAAAAATCCCCGCAACTTGGCGGGGATTGTTGTTGATGGCGAAGCTTACTTAACGATTTCCATCTCTTGCAACAGGTTGTCTGCATTATCCAGATACTTCATCACCCACAGCATGTAACGGCTGTCCACCTGAATGGAGCGGTTGATGTTATCGTCGTAGTTCCAGTCACCTATGATGCTCTCATAAACACCGTCAAACAGCAGTCCCACCAACTCGGCGCGGCCGTTGAGGGTTGGCGAGCCTGAGTTACCGCCTGTGGTATCCAGAGTTGAGAGAAAGTTGACCGGTACCGAGTCAATATCCTTGAAGTAGAAGTCACCATATTGCTTGGCCTTGATAAGCTCCAGCTCTTTCTTGGGAGCATCGAAAGGCTCAACCCCGGTGTCTTTCTGCACTATGCCTTCCAGACGAGTGAAAGGTACGGCGTAGAGACCATCTTTGGGTGAATAGCCCTTCACATGGCCCACCGTCACCCGCAAGCTGGAGTTGGCATCGGCATACACAGGTTTACCTTGCTCACGGTTGTAGGCAATGATGGCTTCCATGTACTGAGGACGCACCTTCATCAGCTCACCGGCCAACTCTTTCTTCTTCTGCTCCAGCTGCATACCTGTGTCATAGAAGGCCACGGCAAACTGGATCATAGGATCTTTCGAGGCCTTGAAATCGGCAACCGACTTGTCCATCCAGGCCAGACGCACATCTTTGTTATCCAGCTTGGTATTCTTGTACATCTTGTCCAGAGTCTTCTTCAGCTTGGCCTCATCGAGCTTGTTGCCTATGCCGAAGTACTTGTCCAGCGCAGGCAGGCGCTCAGACTTGGGCAGCGCCGCATAACGCTTGAGCATCTCAAACACCAGCGCCTTGTCGACACTGGCGGCATAACGGCGATCGATACGCTCCATACCGGCCTTGAAGCGGATCATGTCACGCTCCTGGAAACCCGGCTCACGTTCCATGTCCGGCAGCGCCTTTTCATTGGCCAGACGATAGAGTTCGCGGGCCGTCGGCAACATAGTGGTATACCCCAGATAGCCCAGGATAATGTCACGCTGCTGATCCGCCTGGCTTTGGGCGACCAGCTTGTCCAGCTGTGCCAACACCTCGCCATACTGGGCCTTGCGGCTGCTGTCGGCATCGATCCAGCTCTTGAGCTTGGCTTCCAGGGCACGCTTGTCTTCCAGCATGGTCGACTTGCCGTAGAACTCGATCATCGAGGTGAAGTTCTTGGCATAGTTAGCCAGACCGGCGATCAGGCTCTCGTACTTGATGCGCTCGTCACTGCCTTCCGGGGCCGTCTCTTTAATGATCTCGATAAAGCGCTCACGCAGCTCCTTGCCTTGTGGGTAAGACCACTCAAACTGGTTTTCCACTTCATTGCCGGTGCGGTATCTGTTGGTGCGGCCCGGGTAACCGGCCACCATCACAAAGTCCCCTTCCTTGACCCCTTTGGCCGACACCTTGAGGAAGCTCTTGGGCTCGTAAGGTACGTTATCCTTGGAGAAATCGGCCGGCTTGCCATTTTTGTTGACATAGGCGCGGTAGAAGGAGAAATCGCCTGTGTGGCGCGGCCACATCCAGTTGTCGACATCACCGCCGTACTTACCCACGCTGGCCGCCGGGTTATACACCAGGCGAACATCACGGATTTCCAGCTGCTTCACCAGATAGTACTCGAGACCACCGTGGAAGCTGTAAACCTGACAGCGATAGCCATCTTCTTTTTCACACTGGGCCACCAGTGACTTCTCGGCCGCCTCGACGCCCTTGTAGAAAGCGTCGCCCTGCTTGTTGTCCAGGCCTTGCTTGACCTTGTCGGTCACATTGGTGACCTCTTCGGTGACATATACCCGCGAGCCCGGAGTTGCCGGCAATTCTTCGGCAAAGTTTTTCGCCAGGAAGCCATCACGCAGCAGATTCTTCTCCGGGGTGGAGTTGTACTGGATGGAGCCGTAGGCACAGTGATGGTTGGTTACCACCAGGCCCTTGGGAGAAACGAAAGACGCGGTGCAGCCGCCCAGGCTTATCACGGCGTTCATCGGGAATTCGGTCAGCTTGGAGATTGACTTGGCGTCTATTTCCAGTCCTTTGGCCTTGAGTTCATCGGCCATGGCCGGCAATTGGTAGGGCTGCCACATGCCCTCATCGGCCTGAGCACCAAAACTGGTGGCTATGGCCGTTGCAAGTAACCATTTTTTCATTCTAGTAAGTCCATTCGCTGGTATCAGTTCAATTTGTTGTTTTTGTGCAACAAAAAAGCCGGGCACAAGTCCCGACTTTAACACAGACTACCAAGCGGCTACAGACTCGGAAAAATTCCCTTACAAAGGGCTTGTCTTAGGCCCCCAGCGTCGCATACAGCTGGGCAGCTATAATGCCTATCCCCAGGAGGGCCATCAGTGCCATCGCCGGCTTGCCACCGGCAACTTTGTAGCCTTCCGGCGACTCACGCCGCTGTTTCAGCGCTATGGCTATCGGCAGGAAGATGATGATCACCACCAAAGGCACGGCGGCAAAACCCAGCAGCGCTGAAAAACCTTCGGGCAGATACAGGGCGCAGGCCAGCGGCGGAATAAAGGTCAGCAACCAGGTCTGCAAGCGGCCGACAAAGTTACTCTTGGCGCGGATAAGCTCGGCACTGAAGTCAAACAGGCTCAGGGTCACTCCAAGAAACGAGGTGATCAACGCCAAGTCGGCAAACAGCCCAATGCACTTGCTCACCAAAGGCTGCTCGCTGATGGCCTGTAAGGCACTGATGAGTTTTGACAGTGAACCGCCAAAGCCGTGAATGGTATCGCCGCCAACGGTACCCAGGGTTACCAACAGCCAAAGCAGATAGCAGGCCAGCGGAATGCCGGAGCCTATCAGCAGCACCTTGCGCAGGGAAACCGTGTCACCATCGAGATAGCGCACCAGAGTGGCAATACAGACATGGAAACCAAAAGAGGTAAACACCACAGGCACGGCGGCCAGCCACACATTGGCATAGGAATCGGTCGGCGCCTGCTCCAGTAAGGTATTCATATTCACCTCAGGCAGCAGAAACAGTACCACCAGCACCAGCATGACTATCATGGCAGAAAACAGCCCGCGGGAGAGCTTATCGACCCAACCGACTCCCAAGGCGGCAAAACTGCCCAGAGCCAGGGTAAACAAGAGTACCGCGTCCTGGCCATCCAGGGCCATATCGAACCAGGCCTTAGCCTTGAGCACCAGGAGATCGGCGCCACCGGTCAGGTAGGCGGCGGTCAGGGCAAACAGCAGGCTGAGAAAAGCGGCGCTTTGAATCAGTTGCCCCGTCTTACCCAAGGCTTTACCTGTGATGGCATGCAGGTTATCCCCCACGCCGGAGCGCAGATTGACTTCCAACATCAACAGTGAGGTGTAGGCGGAAATGCCCCAAATGACCAACATCAATAACAGTGCCGGGAGTAAGCCCATGGCTGCCGTTGCCAGTGGCAAGGCCAACATACCGGCGCCAATCGCAGTACCCGCGACTATGGCTATAGAGCCCAATATTTTTAAGTTCACTAAAATTCGTCCTGTTCTTTTGTCTTATTATCTTTAAGGTCAGATTTAACTCATGGGAAAGGCGAATTGTCAGCGCAGCTGGCAAGCTGTAACGTCTTGGCCGCAGATGAAATTCCGCCTTACGGAGTTTCATTGGCCCCAACAGCTCAGCAAACAGAAGAGGTATGCCACCAAGCCACTGGGGCTAACTAAATCGTGGACAGCGGAATTTGGGACTGCAGAGATGCAAACTCAACACGGAGGCTCTTTCTCAAAAAATTGACTTAACCGGGACATTAACAGAGCCACAGCCCTTGGGCAAGCAGGGAAGCGCGACTATCGGCCCTGAGGCGAAAAGCAGGCCGGTTCCATCAAAAACAGGGCAGAATATCATTATCGGTAAATGCGCCGCTGCTGATATTAGGGAAAGTGCGAACAAGTCCTCGTGGCGTTCTCTTTTGTAGGGATTGGCTTGCACAGCAATTGGCGTTCAAGGCATCCAGGCAGAGCCTATTCACTGCGATAGCCTATCAGGACAATATCGCAGTGAATTTAAGCCCAGTCGCTCATGACTCACTTATTGAGTTCGACTCACGCGACCTCAGCTTGTGGCTGTGGAACTATGTCAGCTGTGTCACTGAGGGCATTCTCGCTCTTGGCCACCACGCTGGCGGCAATACTGTTACCCAGCACATTGGTGGCCGAGCGTCCCATATCGAGGAAGTGGTCGACCCCGAGCAAGAGTAGGATCCCCGCCTCGGGAATGTTGAATTGCCCAAGGGTTGCAGCAATCACCACTAACGAAGCTCTGGGCACACCGGCCATCCCTTTGGAGGTGACCATCAACAGCAATAACATGGTCAACTGCTGCCCCAGACTCAGCTCAAAGCCATAGGCCTGGGCAATAAACATGGTAGCAAAGGTGCAATACATCATGGAGCCATCCAGGTTGAAGGAATAACCCATTGGCAGTACAAAGCTGGAGATACGTTTGCTGCAGCCGAACTCTTCAAGCCGCTGCAACATTTTCGGATAGGCCGACTCAGAGCTGGCGGTGGAAAATGCCAGCAGCAAAGGCTCACGCATCAAGCTCAGTAAACGACGGATACGGCCGCCGAGGAACAAGGAACCCGCAGCAATCAACACCAACCACAACAGCCCCATGGAAAGATAAAACTGTCCCATAAAGCTGCCATAGGTGAGCAATATGCCACTGCCCTCCTTGGCCACCATGGCACCTATAGCGGCAAATACGGCAAAAGGAGCAAAGTTCATCACATAAGCTGTCACCTTGAGCATGATATCTGCGCCACTGCTGAGCACTGAAATCACCGGCTTGGCATGTTCACCGCAAGCCGCAGCCGCCAAACCAAAGAAGAGTGAGAACACCACTATCTGCAGAATTTCGTTGTCGGCCATGGCACCGATAACACTCTTGGGGATCGCATGGGAGACAAACTCTCTCAGGCTCAAACCACCGGCCTCCAGGCCTGTCACGGCATGGCTGTCCGGCAGCGCCAGGTCGAGCCCCACTCCCGGCTCCAGCAAGCTGACCATCAAGAGTCCCAACAGCAGCGAGATAACCGAGGCCATCATAAACCAGGAAAGTGTCTTCAAGCCGACCCGGCCAACAGTGCGGCTGTCTCCCATCTTGGCGATACCCACGGTCAGAGTGGTAAACACCAAGGGAGCGATGATCATCTTGATCAGATTAAGGAATATATCTGTGAGTATGGTAATGCTGTCTGCAAAGGTCTGGGCTTGTTCGGGGTAATACCAGCGCAAAATCTGGCCTGTCGCAATACCCAGCAACATGGCGAGAATAATCGACAGGGTCAACTTGTTCATTTTCATTATCATGTGTCGTGCTCCAGTGAATGCCTGGGAGATGGATCCGCCGCCAACGCAGGGGTGCAAAAGGCCATAAGGCCATAAGGCCAGAGAAATGCATAAAAAAGCCAGCTCAGATCCAGACAGAATGTCTTCAATAACGCTCATGACTTACATGCATATCCTATGGAGGCAAAAACTGGCATTAAGCAGTCCTGGAAGACGGTGAGATTGCCACTGGAGTAAGCCGATGAGCGTCAGCATCTTGAAACGTATCGTCCCGGAAGGGAAGCCTTAAGACTGGGTGGGCAAGTCGTCACCGTCATCTCTGACGGCTAAAAATGGCGCTTGCACTACAGGCTCGATTGGCGGGATAAGGCGAGTCAGTGTCCAATTCTATATAAATTTCAAATTATTAAAAATGTTTCGACACTAACTATTAAGATGGAAACTTTTAAAAAGAAAACCAGATTAACTGAAGATGAAACTTTATTTATCCAACTAATTTAGTGAGTTACTTCACGGCATTGTTGCGCTTGAAAAGACCACCAGGCATGAAACAGTAGCCGCAGCAGTCGCTGCGGCTATCGAGTCAGCTTTGGAAAGCACTTATCACTCGGCTATCCAGGCCAGTTGCCAATGACTGCCGACACCGGGTTCAAACTGGGTCGCACTGGCCGACCATTGGCGGCAATAACCACTTTCCGGGAAGGGCTTGCAACGGTATATCTTGCCATCTTTGGGCTGCAGTACCCTGGTTCCCTCTGTGTATGACCCCAAACCATCAGGGAAATGGAAATCCGCCGGCGCCGCATCACCGGCTTGACGCAGGAAGAAACCAAACTCCTGGGTCAGCTCCTTGCCCTCTTGGGTCTGAGCCTTCAACTGCATGTGGTAATGTCCGGCAGCGGGCTCCAGCACTTCGATGTTGAAGTCGGCGCTGTTATTGTCAATCTGCTGCACGGCAGAACCGGATGCCTTGCCGTCATGAGTACTGATAAAGGCACTGACCTGCATTCTGGCATCTGTGGTTACAGTAAAGCCAACGCTGGCCTTGCCATCGACTATCTCATAATTGTCGCTCAGGCCGCTGACACTGAAATCGCCGCCGGGCAGAGGCGCCAACTCAAAACCAGTTTCGACCCGGGTAATCCCGGAATCATTCTGGGCGAAGACATCATTCTTGCCATAGACGGGCACTATCTCACCATCGGCATTCAATTGCCCCGCCTTAAGGCCGGTGCCACCGGCATTGATCGCCTCAGCCAACAAACTGGGCCAGGTATTATGATTACCCTGCCCGGCATCGGCTATGGTGAGCCGGGTAGACAACGAAGGTTGTTCTCCGTTGTCACCAAACACCCGAGTGAACACCTGATCGCCAGCCTTAAGATCCTGGGACGGGTTGATATTCCCCACGTCCTGCCATTCGGAAGGAGTAGGGGCTGTGCCGTCAAAGTTCACATCTATGACATTGTAGAAACTGTTGCTGGTATCCCCCACTTCCCAAACCGCCAGCACAAGCTGATAACCGCTACGCTGTGGCAACTGACACTGATGTGTCAGCGTCTTGGGAGGCTGCACCATGCCGCCATCGACACTGCAAAATGGTTCGGACTCAAAGGCCGCCCGGCTCAAAGGTGCGTTGGAGTCCCAGTTTTGCTTGGTCAGATAGTAACGCCAATCTCGGGTAACATGATTGGCGGTCAGCTGCCAGGTAAAGTTGATGGGGCCGGCACTCACAGGTTGTTTGGTCCAGCGACTGGATGACTGCTGATCCAGCTCTCTGAAACTGGCATTTCCGGCACTGGCTATCTGACCATCGGCCGGGCCGGACGCCGGAAATCCTGAAGGCCCTTCGACGCTTTGGGGTTCCCACTGAATCGCACCACAGCTAGTGTTGTTGTGTTGATTACAGGCGTAGGCTCTGGACTCTGGGCTTTTCACATAGCCATGAGCCAACGCCTGGGTAGATAACCCTACCCCAGCGGCTGCCAATGCCAAGGACAAAGCTGTTGTTTTAAATGATGATTTAACCACTTTGCAATACTCCATTTTGCTGCCTTAACGACAGTTCCTTGAACAAGCGGTATTTGGGCACACAAGAGAATGACTCTGTTGCAGACACAGTCAGCGACTGTGGCAGCCCCGCTATCTTAACCCGAGGGCCTTAGACCGGAAGCTTTGCGTCCTGAGCTTTCGCTCAGTTTGCCAAATACCCAGAAGCTCTCACCTCAGTTTCCTGCGGCTGAGAGTTCTATGAGTAAAGGCAAAAATGACAACGATGTCAAAGAGGAATTTCTTTAAAAACCAAAAAGTTAAAAACAGACAATGCGTACAGCATACTGAGCATCACAACATCTGCTTGATTCATATCGGATAAACGAAATACCGTAAAATCCCCCTGTCACTGAGCCGACCAGTGTTGCCATGACGAGCTTTATGGTTATAATGGCCGCCTCTGTCTTAGGGGAGTAGCTAACCTGGGTCCCGCCCAGGGGTAAGCATCAACACACTTGGCCTCATGCCATGGTGCTTACAGCAAGTTTAGGCTTGCCAGGCAAGACCTGAGCACGGTATACCGCACAAATATAAAGGGGTGGGCGGTGGACTGTGCTTGGAATTTTGCCACCCCGAAGGAACGCCCATTTTGGAAGCACTCATCGCCTCAACTCTCACTGTCGCCGTAGCCGAAATCGGTGACAAGACTCAGCTGTTGGCCCTGTTGTTGGCCGCCCGTTTCAAAAACAAGACCGCGATTATCTCAGGGATCCTTGTCGCCACCCTGCTCAACCATTTTGCCGCCGCCTGGCTGGGCCAATGGGCCATGGGTTGGCTCAGCGCCGATATCGGCCGTTACCTTGTTGCCGGCAGTTTCTTTGCCATCGCCCTCTGGGTGCTGGTGCCCGATAAGGTCGATGCCGAAGAGAGCCGCTTCTACCGTTATGGCCCCTTTGTGGCCACCTGTTTACTGTTCTTTATCGCCGAAATGGGTGACAAGACCCAGGTCGCAACCGTGGTGCTGTCGGCCAAATACGATAGCCTGCTGATGGTAGTAACAGGCACCACTGTCGGCATGCTGCTGGCGAATGTTCCTGTGGTGCTGGCTGGCCATTTCAGTGCCGACAAGCTGCCCATGACCTGGATCCACAGAGGTTGCGCCCTGCTGTTTGCCCTATTGGGGATAGCCACCCTGCTGTGGGAATAGGGAAACCGCTGACAGCGCAAAAGGGGCAGCTCAAGCTGCCCCTGTTATTTCCGGCGTGCCGCTATCAGCTGGCCAGCATCTCTTGCACCCGGCGACCGTAGTCGGCATCGGCCTGGCTAAAGTGGCCAATCATTCGCTGCTGCACATCCTGAGTCGCTTGACTCAGAGTACCGCAGATATTGCTGATAAGCCTGGCTTTTTCCTCTTCCGGCAACAAGCGGTAAAGGTTGCCAGCCTGGGTGTAGTCATCCTGGCCATAACGGCTGTATCTGTCGGCTTCACCATCCAGGCGCAGCGGCGGCTCTTTGAACTCGGTCGCATCCTGCAGGCTGCTAGGCTGCGAGTTGGGGCCATAGTTTGCCGACGCATCGCCACCTGTCTGGCTACCATGGTAAGGGCATTGAGCCCCGGCCATGGCACCGGCACGTTGATGATGATTGGCCTGAGTCGCATGAGGGCAGTTCACCGGCAACTGGTTATAGTTGGCTCCTATCCGATAGCGCTGGGCATCGGCGTAGGCAAACAGGCGAGCCTGCAACATCTTGTCCGGTGACGCGCCGACACCGGGAACCAGGTTACTCGGCGCCAGTGCCACCTGCTCTACTTCGGCGAAGTAGTTCTGAGGCAGACGATTGAGCTCCAGTACCCCAACCTCAATCAGCGGGTAGTCCTTATGTGGCCATACCTTGGTCAAATCAAACGGGTTGATATGGTAAGTATTGGCATCGGCTTCCGGCATTATCTGTACCTTGAGCTTCCAACTGGGGAAGTTGCCATCTTGGATTGCCGCCACCATGTCACGCTGGGCATGATCCGGATCGATTCCCTTCACCTTGGCGGCCTGCTCTTCAGTCAGGTTGGCTATGCCCTGCTCTGTCTTGAAGTGGAATTTGACCCAGAAGCGCTCACCCTTGGCATTCCAAAATGAGAAGGTGTGCGAACCAAAGCCATGCATCTGCCGATAGTTGGCCGGAATGCCCCGGTCAGACATCAATACAGTCACCTGATGCAAGGACTCTGGGTTGAGCGACCAGAAGTCCCACATCGCCTGAGGATCCTTCAAATTGGTGTGCGGATTCCGCTTCTGGGTGTGGATAAAGTCAGGAAACTTGATGCCATCACGCAGGAAGAAGGTGGGGGTATTGTTGCCCACAATGTCGTGATTACCGCGCTTGGTGTAGAAACGAACCCCAAAGCCACGGGGATCGCGCTCGGCATCGGCGCTGCCCATCTCACCGCCTACGGTCGAGAAGCGAACAAAGGCCTCGGTCTGGGTGCCAACCCCCTGGAAATGTTCGGCTATGGTGTATTGGCTCATATCATTGGTCACTGTGAAGGTGCCGTAAACCCCCGTGCCTTTGGCATGCACTACCCGCTCAGGGATCCGCTCGCGGTTGAAGTGGGCCAACTTTTCAATCAGGTGCCAGTCCTGCAGCAACAGGGGACCACGCTCTCCGGCTGAGAGGGAATTCTGATCGTCTGCGATGGGGGCGCCGCTCTGGCTGGTGATATATTGCTTCTGACTCATCTCGTGCTCCTTAATCCTTTGTCTCGTTTAACCAGTTTTCAATCACATCGAATATGGTGGCCATAGGTGCTCCCTTGAGCAGTCGTATTGGCGATGTGGTCATCTTAGTCAGGCGACGACATTTTTAAAAACGATTAAAACTGATTATCACAATTCCATTTATAGATTAAGTCGAGTTTGGGATTGAGAAGCGGGGAAAAGAAATGCATAACCGAGATAGCAGTGACTGCCAGTCGAGATGAAAAACGGCTGAAGCAGAGCAAACGTACATTGCCACAAAAGCAACAAACCTTCTAGAAACTGGCGTCTGGGGCCCCCTGACACCGGGTTGTCAGCCTTGCTGATCCTCAGATTTTTCCGGGCTTGCCTGAGGGGCGGCCGGCAAATCAGGCTCAGGGCTACGATAGAGTTTAACCAGGTAATAGGCATCGATAAGCACTATGAAGAAGTTCACCAAAGCCACAGGATATGCAGCAATGGCGATCCCATAGGCAACAAACAGCGCCGCTCCAAGCAGGTTCCACCAGCGCAGTCGTTTGATATTGGACATCATCAGAGAGATGGCCACCACTACCGATGCCAGATAACCGACCCACTCCCATATATTGATTGTATCCATTCAAGCTCCCCTATTTGGGATGGCTAATGGTGTCGAGATCCACCAGATCCCAACACCCCTGATTACGATAAAGGCGTTTACCCTTATAAGGATAGTCGGCCACATCATGGCTGAGGCGTTGTCCCATGACTAAATATTTGAGCGGCCTCTCGGAAGTGTTGTTCATGCCATGAGCCACACTGCCGGCCGGGAAAGCGATAAAGTCCCCGACCCCGATGGCGAAGACTTGTTGATCGATACACACCTCGCCTTCACCTTCGAGCACATAAATACACTCTTCTTCAAAATAATGAAGGTGGTATTCGGTGCTGTCACGCCCGGGCGCCAGCTCAATCAGGTGCACTCCAAGATGAGCAAGGCCGATGACATCACCGAGAGATTTTCTAAGTCGCACCGCATTGGGGTTGAGGAAATGCGTCCGCTCCTCCCCTTTCATGGCGTCTATCTCACTGGCTTTCAGCAGAAACTCCCTGGCATTCATCTCTGTCCCCTGAGTCAGAGCGCCCTTGAGTGAAGCTGTCAGCGCTTGACCACGGCCGCGGTCATACGGGAAATACAGGTCAGCTCACCGGCGCTGTTATGAATAAGCACTTCCCAGACAGAGCTGCGTTTGCCCAAATGTACGGCTCTGGCTGTTGCCTTGAGTTCACCATTGCGGGCTGCCCGCAGGTGATTGGCGTTGATCTCCTGACCTACACAATAGTAGTTTTCAAAGTCCACCGCAAAATTGGCGGCATAGCTGGCCACCGTCTCTGCCAGCGCCACATTGGCACCACCATGTACTATCCCAAGTGGGTTGTGGATAGCCGGAGACGCCGGCATGCTGGCTACCATATAGTCATCACCTATTTCAGTGATGCGGATCCCCAGGGTCTGCATCAAAGTGCCTTTGCCCCCCATACCGGCATCCAGTTTGGCGCAATCTTCCAGGGTGATGGGTCGAAACCAAATACTCATCTTATTGTTATCCTTAGTACTCCAATAGAAAAATCAGTGTACTTGGCCGCCTGTATCCAAGTAAACCCGGCCAGCGCAATCCTCTGGCCGGGTGGGTGTCAATCAAGACTTGAGAGCTTTAGCCGCGGCGGCGCAGCCCCAATGCTGCGAGAAACAGCAGTGACAGATACCCCAAGGCACCACCATCATGCTTGGAAGGCTCAACCTTGGCAGGATAGCTGAGTGCCACTATCACAGGGTCATGATCCGAAGCCGAGAAGGCATTGTCAGACTTGGGCAATTCACCTGTGTACTTCTTGCCATACTCGAACATGTTGGATTCGACCGAGTTGATATGCCAGTCTTCAATGGCAACCAAACGCTCCGCCAGACTGGCGTTGGCCAGTGCATGGTCGAGATTTCCCAACTCACCGTTATAGCTATAGGAGAAAGTATCGACACCATGGGCCAAGGTGTTGAGGTTGATAAGCCCATACCCCTTGCTGATTTCAGTTCCCTGATGCTCATAGACCTTACCGTTCAGAGTGGTCCAGGAGGCGGTACGCAGAACCCGCTCCGATTGGGCGGCATCATAGTCGGTCAGCACCCGCACAGGATCTTCCAGACCATAGGCATTGAGATCGCCGATCACCAGGAGATCGCCGTCGATCTTTTGCAAGGCTTCTCCCAGAACTTTGGCAGCTGACACCCTGAAGGCGTTGCATTTACCCTGCAGATCCTGAGGATCCCGGTTCTCATCAAAGTTCAGCCAATCCTCAAGACAACCCGAGCCCTTGGACTTGAGATGATTCACCACCAGAGTCAGGCTCTGATCTGCTATGTTGAACTTCTGTCCCAGACTGTAGCGCTGATACTTATCAAAGGCGGGGCTGGCTTCCTGTTTACCATCGACTTCCCGGCTGGCAACCGCTTCAGCGGCATGCTGCTCTGGAGTCGCAATCACAAAAGCCTCGGCTGCCGGAGTCACCCTGGCGGGGCGATAAAGCATGCCCACGGTAATGGCATCGCCGCCGAGATACTTGCCATCTTTTTTGTCGGCATCGGCTATCTCTACGAAGGCATAGATATCCTCATCGGCTTGTTGCTCATTGAGCGCCTCGACCAGATTACGGATGGCGCTTTTCTCGCCAAAGCCGTTGTTGGCAATCTCCATCAAACCCACTATGTCAGCGTTCATGGCGGTAATGGCATTGACTATTTTAGTGCGTTGCAACAGCATCTCTTCTTCGCTGAGGGCGCCGCGGTTATCACCTGTTGGATTGGCGTCACCACCAACGGCATCGTTGAAGAAATTAAGCACATTGAAGCTGGCGACCCGGATATCCCCCTTCTCGGCAATAGCCGGTGCTTGGCTGCGATCGTCGCCGCGCAATATATCCCCAGGAGTAATACTGTTGGTTGCCACCAGACGATACTGGTTATAGCTGTATCCTATAACCCCCTCAAGACCGGTTAACTGGTCGCCAACCCGCAGATAACCTATCTCTGGGTTGAAGTCCGGCATCCAGGGCAGCTCGCCGTCTTTGGCCTTGAAGTCTGACTCAACAAACAATTGGTTGGCACGGTTGGCTTGCTCCAGTGCCATCGCCTCTGGCGACAGCGGCAGGTGTACCTGGGTCGGCTTCAGCAACGGCACCTTGTGAGACAACATAAGATTGTTGCGACGGGCATCGTAGTCAAAGCTGAAGTTACGGCTGACCTTGAGATCACTGCCGGCATCCAGTACTACCTTCATGCCTTCAAAGCGCTCCAGCGCTTGCTGCAGGGTTTCACCCTCTGCCACATAAAAAGGCGCAGCCACCGGCAGTTGGGTAAACTCACCCACGGCAAATTTTTTGTCAGCCTTGATATCCAACTGAGTCAGGCCATAGTACTCCTTGACCTTACCCTGTACGCAAACCTCGACACCGGGCTGCACTGTTTCCGGCGCCGCTTCACCTAGGAATACAAAGATGCCGTCGGAGGTGAAAGGCGAGTTGTCTCCCTTGGGATCTTGCAGATAAAAGCCTTTGAACAGGCTGTCGCCACGGGCACTGACCACACCCTTGAGGGTATATTCGCTGTCGGATTCGAACTTACCCTCAGGGACCAACGGACTGCGATCTCCGCTCCCCTGCACTTCATAGATGGGTGTCAGCGTGGCGCCATCACAGCTGAATGCCGTAACTTCAGGGGCTGCAGCCTCATCCAGGCTGCCGAGTCCTTTGAAGTTATCAGTGCCCATAGGTTGCCAATCGGCGGCATTGAATTGCGTCGAGGCAGTGAGCGCCGACTTGCTGCGGGCCAAAGTGATATTCAGGCCCCAGTCGGTTGGGGTAGGCACGGCGCCGACAATATCGACGACGACGCCATCTTTCATCAGGGCTACCGCATCACCGCCATTGAAATAGAGATTGCCCTTGAGGCTGTCGACTCCAGCAGGCAAGCTTATTTCAGCATTGGGATGCAGAATCACTTTAATCCCCTTGGCCGCCATGCTTTGGCCATCCAATACCAGCATATCGGAGGCATCAGTAGCGCCATCTTTATACCGCACCAATTTATAGCCGTTTAAATCGACTTGACTATCACCAGAGTTATATAGCTCTATGGCTTTATTATTGGCGCTGCCCTCAACGTATTCGCTGATTAAAACATCGGCATTGGCCATCACTGGAATGGTGGCAGCCACGGCAATCGCAATGGCTGTCAGCTTGTTAACATTATCCATATTATCAACCCCTTTAATTGTAATAATGCCGTTAATTTCTATTAACGTGCCGCGGGATTGTCCCAGAGAAGAACGGTCAATTGAAGTGGTTTAATCACATTTAGGCAACAGTTATACCGAACGCAAATTCTATATAAATCATTAATTAACCACCATGTTCTCAACTGAGAACAAAGCAGAAAACCCTGTTTCAACCCAAGCTGTTATTTAATAAATAAATAGTTAGACAACAAATAAAGCCTGTCTTCTATAAAATATAATAAGCCGTATGATATGGTCGATAAAATAGACAAATATTTTTACATCAAATAATCAGTAAACCTCGAAACTAATTATCTCTCCCCGTCATCAAAAATTAATTTTTGCGCGATATGACCATAAAAAAAGCGGCCGGATGGCCGCTTTCATCTATTTGGGTTATCAGAATTGAGCAACAACGGGATCAGAGCAAAGCTCGGCTCCCAGTTCACAAACCTGATAAGTCACGCTATTGGCTTCGGTATTGAAGCGGTCACGGAACTGGCCATCGTTGGCGGTGGTCGCAACCTGTTCACCGTCGCGGAAAATCGCCACTTCATCACCCAGGGCACCATTCCAGTTAACATCGACCATGGCGCTGCCACGACGGGACTTGAGGGCGCGGCCGATATCGGCAGAGATGCTGTGGGCAAATACCTGCACTTCCATGCTGACACTGTCGCTGAGCTCGGTGGCATCGGTCGCTGTCAGGGTCACTGTGTAGGTACCGGCCTCAGCATACACATGTTGAGGGTTTGCCTCGCTGGAGACAGAGCCGTCACCGAAATCCCAGTGGTAGCCGGCGATATCATCATTGATATCAGAGCTGCTATTGCTGAAACTGACGCTCAAACCTTCGGCTTGATAGTCAAAGCCGGCATTAGGTGCTGAAGGACCGGCTTCACCCAGCGCCGTGATCACCATACCCCAGTTGTTCAGGGTGCCTGTATCACCACCGGCATGGTCAGTCACGCTGAGAGTCCAGGTACCTTGGGCAATTTCACCGTTGAAGTCGCCCAGATCCCAGCTCTTGACGATATCGTCATTGCTGCTGCCTTCGCGATTATGCAGCACCACTTCGGTGCCGGATGGTGAAGTCAGGGTCACTGTCAAATCACCAATCCAGGTGTGGCTGATGTTGACGTTGGTATTGACACCAAAGATCTGCAGCGGATCGGCGATCTCAATGGTGCTGGTCACTGTGGTGTTATCGGCAATAGCCACTGGGGTATCATTGCTGTATGGGAAGTCATTCAGCCCTTGAGGGATGATTTCCAGGCTCACCACACTGCTCTTTTCAATACTGCCGTCATTACCCGATACCGTGATGGCGTAATCGCCCCACTGAGTCTCGGCGGTACTGGCTACGTTCAGGGTAAAGCTGTCACCGGCACCAACGCTGGTGGCAGACAAAGATACCCCTTCCAGAGCAGGCTCCACACTGACACTCAGCTCAACACTACCATCCCAACCGGCCACACTACCGACACTGAAGTCATAGCTGGTGCTTTCACCGGCTTCGATAGTGCGGGCAGCCGGAGTCACGCTGAAGCGATAACTTGGGCTTGGGTTGGCTTGATCGAGCGCGTTGGCCGCGTTCAGACGGGTACCGGCAACACTCTTGCCAGTCATGGCCGCATTGGCATCACCCGAATTCATCAACAGTTCTTTCATCTCAAGCGGTGTCAGATCCGGGTTGATGGACCACACCAGAGCCGCCACCCCGGTCACCATAGGCGTAGCCATGGAAGTACCCGAATAACTCTCGTAACCACCACCTGGAACCGTTGACAGAATGGCACTGCCAGGCGCCGCCATGTCTACGCTGGTAGCACCCCAGTTGGAGAACCAGGAGATACCATCCGAGCTATCGGTACTGGCGATAGACATCACTACGTCCGATTCATAGTTGGACGGATAATGAGGGCTGACATCATTGTCACTGGTGTCATTACCGGCCGCAGCCAGGAACAGAATACCGGCTTCACCGGCGGCTTCGATGGAGTCCTTCAGCGCCTGGCTGAAACCACCGCCGCCCCAGGAGTTGTTCGTTGCTTTGATATCAACGCCATGATTCACCTTGAGATCAGTCATATAGTCGATACAGGCGATGGCATCCGCGGTAGAACCTGTACCGGCAGGAGTCAGGAACTGACAACCAATGATCTTCACATCCCAGTTAACCCCGACCACACCCAGACCATTGTTGCCCTTGGCGCCAATGGTGCCGGATACATGGGTACCATGGCCGTTGCCGTCCATGGGATCGCCATTATTGTTGGCCGAGCTGAAACCGTGAACATCATCAATCACGCCGTTGCCGTCATCATCTATGCCGTTACCGGGAATTTCACCCGGGTTAACCCACATATTGGCCTGTAAGTCCGGATGGTTATAGTCAACCCCGGTGTCGATAACCCCAATGATCACATCCGAGCTGCCTGTGGTGACATCCCAGGCTTCGGGAGCATCAATATCGGCGTCAGCCACACCACCGGTTTGCCCAGTGTTGTGCATGCCCCAGAGCTCAGGGAAACGGGGATCATCCGGCATGCCTATGGCCCGCAGAATGTAGTTGGGTTCAGCATATTTAACCGCTGGGTGGCTGGAGATCATCTTGATCGCCTGCTCAATATCGGCGCCTTGACGCAGATTCAGCTTGGCCAGACGGCCATCGAGCAAGCGGGCAAATTTGTCATCTATACCATCGGCATTGGCATCACGCAGAGTGCCACGTACCAGGCGCTGAGCCGCGATGCGCTCCTCTTTGGTGGCATTATCCTTGTAAACCACCAGGATAGAGTCCTTGGCGTAACGGATCTCGTTTTTAGCCATTGCAGGAGCGGCGCCAAGCGCCATAACACCAGCGACAGCCACCGCCAATGGCGAGAATTTTTTCAACATATTCGGGCTTCCTATAGTCCTTATAATCCCTTGGTATCCGGAACGGCTTGCATCTGCGGCACTTCCTTGAAACGACAGGCAAACAATGGCCAGCGAGTGAAATCCGGCGTTTACTTATTGCAAATAGATTGTTACCGCAATGAAAACAAGAGAGAAAGTAGCAAACTGAAAAATACGACTTTGCTACTAGACGGGTTAGGTATTTTGAATCTTAAAAACATCTGAAAGATAAAAATAAAAACTTATTTTTCAATACACTAAATAGAATCAAACCTTAAAACCCAGACAATATCGACTAAAGCCTAAATAGCCTTTAACTCCGATTGCGGCACCCGTCCCATGCGCGTAACTTTTGTTGCTGATTTGTTCCACTCTGGTTCAATCAAGGATATGTACGAAAAGGAGTCTTAGGTGTCGGTACTCGCAAAAATCCTGTTTGGTTCAGCCGTTTTGTTGACCAGTCTTGGTACAGCAGCGACAGAGCGCCAGGTAAATGCACTACAGGAGTTGCCAGTCACCCTCCAGACACTGCTGGAAACTCAGGGACGCGACAACTTGGTCGACCTGATGCAACAAGGCAGTTTCAACCAAGCCATCATAGTTCAAGCCGGAATTGACAACAGCGCCATCCTCACCCAGGCCGGGTTTGGAAATCAGGCACAAGTAGTACAACTCGGGGTCAATAACCAGGTTGAAATGATGCAGGTGGGTGACGCCAATAAGGCAAACATCACTCAAATAGGCAATGACAATCTGGTGCAACTCAACCAGCTTGGCAGCGCCAATTTTTCGATACAACAAATTGCCGATGCTGCCACTATCAGCATCACGCAGTATTAAAAACACAGGGAGCGTTTAATGAAATCTCAAGCTAAAAAGTCACTGATTGCACTGGCTATCACAACAGGTCTGGGTATGAGTGCCCAAGCCTTCGCCGGCAGTGTCAACGAAATCTCAGTTAACCAGCAGAGCCGCAGCACTGTAGGTCAGGAAGTCTATGCCGAGCAAACCGGCATACTGAACCTGGCAGTCATCAATCAGGAAGGTTCTGCCCAGGAAGCCACCGTGGTTCAAGACGGCGTTTGGCACGAAGCCTATGTTGATTCCAAGGGCGACGAAAACAAAGTTATAGTGACTCAGAATGAAGACTGGCACGTGGCCAGCGTCGATGTAGACGGTAACGTCAACACTGCAACTGTCGCTCAATCCGGTTTCTTCAACGAAGCCAATGTTGAGCTGATCGGTGACAACAACAGCGCCGAAGTAAACCAAAACGGTGACACCAACTTCGCAGTATTCCGTGTCAACGGCAACGACAACTCTGGCTATATCAGCCAAAACGGTAACAACAACGAAGCCGGCATGATAGCCGTTGATTTCAGCCCCAACGTAGGTAACGGTAACTCTGTGACCGTGCTGCAGGAAGGCAACAGCAACATAGGTGGCGTGCGTGGCGTTGCCGGTGATAACAACAGCATCGAAATCGATCAGGCAGGCGATCTGAACACTGGTTTTGTTTACGCCCTGTCCGGCTCTGAAAACAACATCGAAATGATGCAAACCGGCACTGCCAACACCGCAGTACTCGAATTCACCACAGGTGATGACAACGACGTTGAAATCTACCAGAAAGGTGATGGCAACGCGGTAGGCGATCTGCTGGTTGCCGATATTCAAGGTAGCGACAACGTAGTCGATATCCAGCAGGAAGGCGACACCAACGGCGTTGAATTCCAAATCTGGGGTGACGACAACAACATCGACCTGGAGCAGGATGGCAGCACCAACTTCGCTACTGCCGCCGCCTATGGCACTGACAACAGCATGGACCTGACTTCACAGGGCGATTACAACGAGCTGGTTGCATTCGCCACAGGTGAAGACAACCAGATCGAAATCCATCAGGAAGGCACTGAAAACTTTGCCTATGCCGAGCTGGAAGGTGAGAACAACGAAGTTGACATGGAGCAAGATGGCAGCGCCAACGAAGCTCTGGTCACTGTTGTTGGCTACAACAATACCGACATCGAAACCACTCAAAGCGGTGACCTCAACCTGGTAGACCTGCTGATCCTGGGTGATGACAACCTGGCTCAAATCGTTCAAAGCGGCGACAACAACTGGGTGAGCGGTGTTGATGGCGGCGCCTTCGCCGTGGTTGGTACAGGTAACAGCCTGATGATCACCCAAAGCGGTAACGAAAACCTGGTTGTCGGTTCTCAGGCCGGTACCAGCAACGCTATCAGCGTAACCCAAAGCGGCGACTACAACGTTGCCACTGTTATCCAGAACTAATCACTCTGGTGCTTGATGCGAAAGGGAGCCTCTTGGCTCCCTTTTTGTTTGCCCAATTGCCAACTGAGCGTGAGTCATTGTGGCTTGAAAACTTATGGTTCCAGCGGTTTCCTGGAAACCCCATACCATAAGCATCGAATAACAAGGCGAGTATTCGCCGCTGGAACAACGGCTAACATGGCTTTCAGTTCAATATAGCCAAATAACATTGATAGGGCTTCCAGCGACGGACGTCTCCCATTGCCTGCCGCAGGCTTATGCACAGGCGACCCTGTGACATGGCGAGAGTTGCGCCAGCAACATGCTTTCGAGTGCGAGCCTTGGATGGCGAACTGGCCGTTGTGCATGGAGGCATTTACACCACGACTTTAGGCCGCTGGCACAGCGGCTATCATGGCTTTGAACCAAATATCACTAATAAACCTGGTTTTAGCTGCCAGCTAAGTTACAGCCCATCACCTGCGGTGCGCTCTCGCACAGGCGATCCTGTGAGACGGCATTAATACGTCCCTGTCGCCTCGACGAAAACATCTGACCTACATGGACGTAGGAAATGCCGAATTTGTCAGGAACAAAATTCGGCCCTGTTTTCGACGGTCACAGTTCCGCCTGTGCCTGAAAATGAGGTGTATGTCTGCAGACACTTCAGATGTTTCAAGCTACTCAGTGCTAACAGAATTACACCAATTCCCCCTTCGGAGCCGCCGCTGGCGTTGTTGTAAATTGGCGTAGCCGAGACAGGGAGGTCGAGGCTCGAAGGTCGAGCAGGGCGAATGTTGCGAAGCGACAAGTTCATGAGCGCGAGCCAAGGAAGGCGAGCTGGCCCTTATGCATGGATGCATTTGGCGAGTCCTGAGTGTAGCCAATTTGCTTCATAAGCCAGCGGGGATTTCGGCTACGTCGGGGTGCCCTTGGGGATGCAAGGGGCTTTGGACAAGCAAAGCCCCTTGTCCGGTGTGGTTTGACGAGTGTCGCGCAGCGACTGGCTGCGAGCGAGAGCCAGGAATGGCGAACTGACCCTTGTGCATGGAGGCATTTACACCACGACTTTAGGCCGCTGGCACAGCGTCTATCATGGCTTTGAACCAAATCTCACTAATAAACCTGGTTTTAGCTGCCAGCTAAGTTGCAGCCCATCACCTGCGGTGCGCTCTCGCACAGGCGATCCTGTGACACGGCGTGAATACGTCCCTGTAGCCTCGACGAAAACATCCTTGTTTTCGACGGTCACAGTTCCGCCTGTGCCTGAAAATGAGGTGTATGTCTGCAGACACTTCAGATGTTTCAAGCTACTCAGTGCTAACAGAATTACACCAATTCCCCCTTCGGAGCCGCCGCCGGCGTTGTTGTAAATTGGCGTAGCCGAGACAGGGAGGTCGAGGCTCGAAGGTCGAGCAGGGATGCGAGTCCTGAGCGTAGCCAATTTGCTTCATAAGCCAGCGGGGATTTCGGCTACGTCGGGGTGTCCTTGGGGATGCAAGGGGCTTTGGACAAGCAAAGCCCCTTGTCCAGTGTGGTGTGGAACACCACGACTTTAGGCCGCTGGCACAGCGGCTATCATGGCTTCTAACTATAAGTTACTAATTAGTATTGGCAGGGCTTCCAGCGACGGACGGTCTCCCATTGCCTGCCGCAGGCTTATGCACAGGCGCTCCTGTGACTCGGCGAGAGTTGCGCAGCAACATGCTTTCGAACGCGAGCCAGGGATGGTGAACTGGCCCTTGTGCATCGACTCATTTGCCCCACGACTTCAGGTCGCTGGCACAACGGCTATCATGGCTTTGGCTGAAAGCCATTCCCGACGCGCAAAAAAACACAAAGCAGCGGCGATTGCCGCACTCTGACAGGAATTTTCCACTGACTTGGCTTACATAAAAGCCATCAAAGCATAAACAAGCCCCATTCGGGGCCAAGTTCAGGCTGGATCTAGCGACAAATCAACTGATGAGATCGAAGTGACTCTGATAGGTCTGGGCCCAACGCAACAATTCGACTCGATTACGAGATTGAGTCTTGCGGAAAATCGATGAAATATGCGCCTTGACCGTATGCTCACTGATACACAGACGTTGGGCTATCTCTTTATTCCTGGCACCACTGGAAACCAGCTGAATAATGGTACGTTCACGCCGGGTCAACATCTGCAGCATGGAAACCGTATCGGCCGACATCTCATTGCCAGTGTCCAAGGTCTTGACCAGCTTACGGAACATCTTGCTGATAAGGGTTCTGTCGTACCAGAGCTCATCGGCCACCATCTTGCGCAGGCCAGTAAGCATAAGATCGATGCGCTGATCTGAATAAAGTACCCCGCGGATCCCCAGCAACATAGCCGATTCCTGATCCAGTGAACCTCTGGCAACTTGATAGAGGGCGACAGGAACATGAGAGACCAGACGGCTGGCCAGCAGAGGAATGCCCTTATTGTCCAGCGCCGACCCCTTCTGAGAAATTAGATAGAAAGTACTATCGCTCTTCTGCGGATCCAACTGTTCCGGGTGGCGTACTATACGGGTCTTAAGACCAATGGACTCGGCCAGTATGGCCAAATGACAAGGGGCGGCTATCTGGTTTATAAAAACCAACTCATTGATACTACTCATATTTACTCTTCTCCCTGAAAAGTCTCGCTCATATCCCTAAAGGGATAGCTTCCTTAATCACTTTCCGTGAGCTTACACAAAAAGTATCAGATGATTCTGACCAGATAGTGTCCGGTTTTCATCACCATAAAGTATGATTCTAACAATCTTTAGTCGCATTGCCAGATGAAATATTGTAAAGACTGTATATGGCTCTCTCTGTCCCGACCTGTCAATCGGCGCCAAGACGCTGCAACTGGCGGTCATGAAATGAGGATAAAACCAGCAGGGCGGCGATGGCACCGATAAGAGCCATCAGCATATCCGACTGGGTATCCCAGACATAGCCCTGGGTGCCGAGAAAGGCCTCGGCACCTGTGCCTGTAGCCGCGGCAACCCACCATTCAATCAGTTCATAGAAAGCCGACAAGGCCAAGGCAAAACAACTGACTAGAAAAGCACACCAGGCACCAGGTTTCACTGCTTGATTACGCAACAGTATCTCCCTGGCAATCATTGCCGGGATAAATCCTTGGGCCAAATGACCCAGTTTATCGTAGTTGTTACGCTCAGAGCCCATCCACTGTGCTAAAGTATCGAACAGCGGCACCTCGGCATAGGTGTAGTGGGCGCCGACAAACAGTATCAGGCAATGCACCAAGATCAGGCCATAAAGCAGCGGAGTCAGCGGAAAACGTTTGCGGGTAAAAAACAGTATCGGCAGTGCCAGCATCCCAGGCAGCGCCTCCAGCCACCAAGTGAAATCATCTTTAGGCGCTACCGCCGACCAGATAAGTACCACAAAATAAACGACCAGCCAGATAATTGTGTTTTTCAAGCCACTTTCCTTATGCCAGTGATTGTTCTCAATTAGGAAAAAATACTTTAGCCATCTAGCCCTCCACTTCACCTGAAAAAAGTGCTACTTTGATTGGGCATGGGCGAAAGCATCATAGCATACGTACATTAGTTAATAATCAAGAGGGTACCTATATCATGGCGAAACACTCGCTGGACAAGGATAAAATTAAAATCCTGTTGTTGGAAGGCGTCCACCAATCAGCCGTCGATGTGCTGGAAAGGGCTGGCTATACCAATATCGAGTATCACAAGGCATCACTCTCCGGCTCAGAGCTTCAGCAGTCGATCAAAGATGCCCATTTCGTCGGAATCCGCTCCCGTACCCAACTGACCCAAGAAGTATTACAACAGGCGGAAAAGCTGGTTGCCATAGGATGTTTCTGTATCGGCACCAACCAGGTCGACCTCAAGGCTGCCGAGCAACTGGGTATTCCTGTGTTCAATGCGCCCTTCTCCAATACCCGCAGCGTGGCCGAACTGGTACTCGGTGAAATCATCATGCTGCTGCGCGGTATTCCGCAGCGCAACGCCCTGGCCCATCGTGGTGGCTGGCTCAAGAGCGCCAATGGCAGCTTCGAAGCCCGTGGCAAGACCTTGGGGGTCATAGGTTATGGCCATATCGGTACCCAGTTGGGGATCCTCGCCGAAACCTTGGGGATGAAAGTGATCTTCTTCGATATCGAAGATAAGCTGCCGCTGGGTAACGCCCAGCAGGTACATTCCATGGAGCAGTTACTGTCTCAAGCCGATGTGGTCAGCCTGCATGTGCCTGAAACACCACAAACCAAAGAAATGATTGCCCAGGCCGAACTGGCGATGATGCGCAAAGGCAGCATACTGATCAATGCTTCCCGCGGCACTGTGGTGGATATCGACGCCCTGGCGGTAGCCCTCAAGGAGCAACAGTTGGCAGGTGCCGCCATCGACGTGTTCCCGGTTGAGCCCAAGTCCAATACTGACGAATTCCAAAGCCCGCTGCGCGGTCTGGACAATGTGTTACTGACCCCACACATAGGCGGCAGCACAGAAGAAGCCCAGGAAAACATAGGTATTGAGGTTGCCGGCAAGCTAGCCAAATACTCAGACAACGGTTCTACCCTGTCGGCAGTCAACTTCCCGGAAGTATCGCTACCGCAGCATAAAGATGCCTCCCGCCTGCTGCATATTCACCATAACCGCCCCGGTATTCTGATCAAGATTAACCAGGCGTTCTCGGAGAAAGGCATCAACATTTCAGCCCAGTATCTGCAAACCACGGCTACTATAGGTTATGTGGTGATGGAGGTAGATACCACCCAGGCTGAAGAAGCACTGACAGAGCTCAAGTCTATCGAAGGTACTATCCGTACCAGACTGCTGTTCTGATTTTTTGAGGCTTTCACAGGGCGCCATATTGCTATCGGTGCCCTGTTTATTTCTGTCAAATCCGCTACAATCGCAGATCTCTTAATGCCTTCAATCTCAGGATCTTGTTATGAGCATTTGCGTTTCTCAGCCCGATTGGCCACTGGATGCCGGCATTCCGGATCTGCTTATTTCCCGCCTCTCTCACTTGGGTCTGCTTGCCGTTACCGGCGAACAGGGCCGCAGCTTTATCCATGGTCAGGTCACCACGGATATCAGCTCTCTCACGGCCGAGCAGTGGCGTTGGGGCGCTCACTGCGATCCCAAAGGCAAAATGCTTTCAAGTTTCAGAACCTTTGCCCTGGGTGATGCCCTGATATTGATGATGCCAAGGGATACCCTGGCTGCCGACTTGCCGCAACTGAAGAAGTACGCTGTGTTCAGTAAGGCCGAACTGGTCGATGTCAGCGACGATTACAGTCTCTTGGGTGTAGCCGGCGCCAAGGCTGCCACTTGGCTGGCAGAGCAGTTCCCGGGCTTCAGTCCAGAGCAGCAAGTGAGTGCTGTCGATGACGGCGTGGTACTGCAGGATGGCGAGCGCTTTATTCTGGTTCTGCCCAAGGCCCGGGCCGAGGCCTTGTGCCAGCAGCAGTCTCCAGTCGATGCCAGTGCCTGGCAAGAGCTGGAAATCCTTGCCGCCTACCCTAACCTGCCGGCATCACACATGGGCCAATTTGTACCGCAAATGTGCAACCTGCAGGCCATCAACGGCATCAGCTTCACCAAGGGTTGCTACATGGGCCAGGAAACCGTGGCCAGAATGAAGTATCGCGGCGGCAACAAGCGAGCCCTCTATATTCTCAAGGGTAAAGCCACTGTCGATGTCACACCGGAAACCACACTGGAGATGGCGCTGGATGAAGGTTTTCGTAAGGGCGGCAGCATTATTGAAGCCGTACAACGAAATGGCGAGTTGCTGCTGACCGCAGTGCTGGCCAATGACACAGAAGTCGGCGCCAAATTCCGCATCGCCGATGATGAAAACAGCGAACTGACGGTACTGCCTCTGCCCTACTCTCTGGAAGAGCAGGAGTAACAATGAATGACCCAATAAAGGCGCCGTCGGCGCCTTTATTTTTATCCGCAGTTTGTCGCTATTCAGTGCCGGACTCAGTTTCCATATGAGTATCACGCACCTCTATCACCTGGGGCAGTATCTGTTTGAACAGTTCCACCAATTCAGGGTCAAAGTGTTTCCCCGCCTCAGACTCCAGTAACGCCATAGTATCTTCTATGCTCCAGGCCTTCTTGTAAGGTCGAATTGAGGTCAGGGCATCGAAGACATCGGCAATGGCGACGATTCGCCCCTCAATGGGAATATCATTGCCTTTCAAGCCATTGGGATAACCTGAGCCATCCCACTTCTCGTGGTGAGTCAGCGCAATGCGTCGGGACATCTGCAACAGAGGATCCGGGTGCTCACCGATAATCTCGGCACCGATTTCGGCGTGTTGCTGCATGATTCGCCACTCTTCGGCGTCCAGTTTCCCCGGCTTTTTCAGCACAGCGTCAGGAGTACCTATCTTACCGATATCATGCATGGGCGCCGCATTGTAAAGCAGCTCACAGAAGTTGTCCGGCAGCTTGGCCTGTTGTGCCAGGAGCCTGGCATAGTGGCTCATGCGAATAACGTGTAAGCCGGTCTCGTTATCCTTGTATTCAGCGGCACGGCCCAGGCGACGGATGATCTCGAAGCGGGTCTGTTCCAGCTCGCGGGTACGTTCGCGCACCTGTTGTTCCAGCAAACGCTTCTGATCGTAGAGGGCCAAGTGGTTACGTACCCTGGCTCTGACTATCGGGGCACTGACAGGCTTGGTGATGTAGTCGACAGCCCCCAAATCAAAGCCCTGGGTCTCATCGGCCACCTCAGAGAGAGCGGTGACAAAGATCACCGGGATATGGCTGGTCATGGGTTCCTGCTTGAGACGCTTACAAACTTCATAGCCATTCATGCCCGGCATCATCACATCCAGGAGGATCAGATCCGGAGGGCTCTTCTGCGCCAACGCCAGCGCTCTTGGGCCATCTATCGCCACCTTGAGCTTATAATCGTCGCCGAGGATCCCCACCAGAATATCTATGTTCTCCGGTGTATCGTCCACCACCAGTACAGTGGCTTTTTCCATCTCAATCTCCCTCTTGTTACGGGCTCCACATCCTATTTCAGCGCCACAGCGCTTTAATGGCGGCGCGAATATCCCCTAATGAGTATAGTCAGGCCTGCTCGGTCTCGTTCAGCTCCTGCTGCAGCTCGCGGATAAGATCGGCGGCATCATCAAACTGATAGCTGCCGACCATGCTGCTGACAGGTTTCAGGCGCTGCCACAGAGGCTTGCTCACCCTGCGGCTCAATGCTTCCAGTTGAACAACGGCTTCGGCATCGGCGTCTTCCAGACTCTGCAGCAGTTGCTCCAGGGCGGTTTTAAGCGCCTCGGGATCAATCTCCTCGGCGGCATCACCTTCCGTCTGAGGATCGCTTTGTGGCTTATCCCCTATCCAGTCCGCAATGGCTTCAACAATGGCTGCAACCCGGGTTTCCACCGCCAGTAACTCTTGCTCACATTCTTCACCGGCCGCCAACTTGGCTTCCAATTGCCTGGCCTCTTCCACCAAAGGCTCGGAGCAGAGGTTACCTGCCAGCCCCTTAAGGGTATGCGCCGCCCTGACCGCTTCTTCCTGCTGTTGTTCCTTGAGCGCCTTGCGAATCCGTTTGCCGACATTGCCCTGACTACCGAGGAAACGCTCGAAGATGCGCCGATAGAGGCGCTCTGAATGCTGTACCAGCTGCAGTCCGCGATCGATATCCAGGCTCTCGTGTTCCGGCCAGCTCACCAGATTCTCAGGAGCATCGCCATCGGCCATACCAGCATCATTATTCCCTGCAGCGGCCGGGACTTGCCAACCTCCCAGATACTGCAACAACACCTGATACAAGAGGCTGACTTCTATCGGCTTGGCGATGTGGTCATTCATGCCCGCTCGCAGACACATCTCCTTGTCACCGGCCATAGCGTTGGCCGTCATGGCAACCACAGGTAACTGCTCAAGCCCAGGCATCTTGCGCAGTGCCTCTGTGGCCTGATATCCATCCATCACAGGCATCTGGCAGTCCATCAGCACAAGATCAAACTGCTGCTGCGCCAACTTCTCCAGCGCTATCTGGCCATTCTCGGCAATGGACAAGTCTATGCCCACCTGCTCAAGAAACTCGGTCGCCACTTCCTGATTCATCTCGTTGTCTTCCACCAGCAACACACGTTTGCCGGCAAGAGCCGCCAGTTGCAGGGATTCGAGATCCAACGCCTTGCGCCTGACAGGAATATGGCCCTGACGCCCAAGAGCCAGCATAATGCCATCGAGCAGCCTGGAGGCACTGACCGGCTTGGTGATATAGCCGTTGATCCCGAGTTGCTCCAACTGTTCGATAAAGTCACTGTTGGCGTGGGCCGACACCATGAGGATCAGCGGCGGCTCTTTTACCTGTAGTATCTGCCGCGCGGTTTCCATGCCGTCCATCTCAGGCATCTTCCAATCGATCAAGGCCATCTTGTAGGACTTACGCTTCACCTTATCCAGCGCCTCCATGCCGCTGCGGGCACAGTCGACGGCAAAGCCCATGCTCTCGAGCGTGGTGCGCAATATATCTCTGGCGGTACCGTTGTCATCGACCACCAGAATGGGCATGCCCTCCAGTTCCTGCTCTACATTCAGCTTGTCGTTTTCCGCAACCTTGAGCCGCACAGTGAAGAAGAAACAACTGCCGTTGCCAAACTGGCTCTCGACGCCGATTTCACCGCCCATCAGTTCTACCAGTTGTTTGGAAATCGCCAGCCCAAGCCCGGTACCGCCGTATTTACGTGTGGTCGAGGTATCTGCCTGGCTGAAAGACTTGAATAATCTCGCTTGCTGCTCGGCCGTCAGACCTATGCCACTGTCGCGCACTGCAAATCTCAGGATCACTTCATCCTGCTCGCGGCTGAGCTCACTTATCGACAGCATCACTTCACCCCGTTCGGTGAATTTGATGGCGTTGTTCATCAGGTTAATAAGCACCTGACCGAGACGCAGTGGGTCCCCTTCCAGGTGGCTGGGTACGCTGGGGGCCACGGCAAACAGCAGCTCCAATTGTTTGTCGGCGGCTCGCTCAGAGAACATATCCCCGAGATCTTCCAAAATACTGTCGAGCTGGAACGGCACCACTTCGATATCCAGTTTGCCGGCCTCAATCTTGGAGAAGTCGAGAATGTCATTGATGATCCCCAGCAGGGATTGCGAAGCCCGTTCAATTTTTTCCACATAGTTACGCTGTTTGCGATCCAACTGTGTCTGCAGGCACAGCTGAGACATGCCGATAATGGCGTTCATCGGGGTGCGGATCTCATGGGACATATTGGCAAGGAAGTCACTCTTGGCCTTGTTGGCGGCATCGGCATCTTCCTTGGCAGCCATCAGTTCGTTGGACAATAGCTTGAGGCGGGTAATGTTGGCGATACTCATAACCACAGAACGTTCACGGCCCTCTTCCTCTTCAAGCTCGGAGGCGTTGATTGCCATCCACATGGGCTCGCCGGAGGCACTGAGCAGGCGCCACTCGCCGCTGACACTGTGATCGTCACTTCGCTTCAGGCGCTTGTACAGCTCGCTGGCATTGCTTCTGTCTTCCGGCGCCATCAAATCGGCAAACGAGCGACGTTTGAGCTGCTCGGCACTCATGCCCATGTCACTGCAGAACTGGCCATTGCAATCCATTATGGTGCCGCGATCGTCCAGGTTGACTATGCCTATACCGGCGTTATCAAACAGGGCCCGGAAGTGGGCTTCGCTCTGGGCCAGCTCGGTTTCCATCTCCTTACGGCCGCTGATGTCGGTAAGATAACCGTTCCAGAGCATGCCATCCTGCTGTTTACTGCCCTTGGCGCCAGCCTCTAGCCAACGCACCTCACCGGAAGGATGCCGGTAGCGGAACTCTTTGATCCATTGCAGTCCACTCTCGCCGGAAAGCAGGCGAATAATGCTGCCCCTGTCTTCGGCAACGATCCGCTCGGCCACCAGATCAAAATCGGCTATCACCTCATTCTTGTGGTGGCCAAGAGTGGCGATGGCTGCACTGGAAAGGAAGGTGAATCTGCGTTGCTGCGGGCTTTGCCAAAACAGTTGATACACAGTGCTGGGCACAGACTCTGTGATGGTTTCCAGTTGCTCCCGTGACTGCTCCATCTTCTCTTGAGCCAGCTTGCTGTCGGTGATGTCATTGAGGCTGCCATCGAACCACAGCGGGTTACCGTCTTCATCATAGCTGGCCTTACCCTTTTCATGGATCCAACGCACACTGCCATCCCGATGGCGAATACGGTACTCGACATCGAAGGCTTGCTGCTCGGCCAGGGCCGAGTTGATGGTGTCGATACACAGCTGTTTGTCTTCATCTATGACCAGGGAACCATAACTGCGCTTCTTGCTGTCGATGAAATGCCAGGCCGGATAGCCGCTTATCTCAGTGATATTGTCGCTGACATATTCCATGGTCCACTGTTCATCGACCCGGGTACGATAAACGGCGCCGGGGATGTTGGATACCAGCCCACGAAAACGGCTCTCGCTCTCGCGAATTTTACGCTCTACCGCCAGTTGCTCGGTCAGATCCCGAATCGATGCCGCCACCTGACGTTTGCCCTTGTGATCGGCCGGCAACAGGCTCAAACCTATCTGCACCGGGAACTGGGAACCATCGCACTTGAGTGCCTGCAGCGCCTTGCCCTTGGCCATCATGCGATCCTTGCCGTCGGTCACGAAGGCATGGCGCTTGGCTGCGTGTTCCAGCCGGTCCACTTCCGGCAACAGTTGGTCGATATTGAGTTTGAGCATCTCCTCGGCGGCATAACCGAACAGCTCCTGACAGCGGCTGTTGGAGAACACCAGCATGCCGCCTTCATCGACGATAAGCATCGCCTCCGGCGCCGCCTCCAGCACGGCGTTGGACCAGGCCGCGGCGGAAAACTGCTCGGTGACATCATTAAACAGCATCTCCACCGAAATCAGCTTGCCTTCATCATCGAGCAGAGGCTGCATAAACAGATCCAAACGCCTCAAGCCACCTTCGGCATCGGCCAACTCCACCTGATGCGGCGGCACCGACTCGCCGGCCAGCGCCTGTTCCATATACTGCCAGTTGGCTTCATTGATACTGTTGCTGGAAAACAGCCGCTGATACTTACGCCTGAGCACTTCAGGAGTGATACCCAAGACCTTCTTCACCCCTTCGCTCGCCTGTACTATAGCGCCGTTGGGATCCATGGAGCAGTAAAAGGACTTATCACTCATGCCGTCGATAAGCTTGGCAAACCTGTTGCCGCGGGAGTCGAGCAGCGCCTGTTCCCTCTCTTCGAGAATTTCAGCCATCTCATTGAATTTATTGCTGAGAGTCGCAATCTCCCGCACCACGCCTTCGGGTTTTTGCAAGCGTTTGATCAACCCCTTGCTGAAGTCCACTATCCCGGCTTCCAACTGCTCCAGAGGCTGGGTGAGACGCTTGGCGCTCCAGTAACTGGTGACCAGCAGTATCATAGCCAGCAGCAACAGGTTGAGCGTCAAGGAGCTGAAATCCTGCAGGAAAGAACGCAGCAACTGCTTTTGCGGCGTGATCACCAACACCCGCCATTCCAGTGGTGCAACCCTGGCGACACTGGCAAGGTACTGCACGCCGTTGAGATCGCTCAGGGCGACCTCGGGGGTGTCGGCGGCATAGATATGCTGCGCCGCTTCCTTGCCGGCGGCGGTATTGGCCAGCCAGTCTTCCAATTTGGCGTTGCGGGTAAGATTATTGTCCGGGTGATAGATGAGCCGGCCCTGGTTGTCCAATACCAACAGCTTTTTGGGATCTATCCCCAAACGTATCGGCAGGCTGGAAAGTGCCAGATCTGTGGTAACCACGCCCAGCGGCGCCCCTTCGCTGCCAAAGGGTTGCGAGAAGGTGATCATCAGTGCGTTGCCGGCACCTTCATCAAAATAGGGGGCCGTCCAGTAGCCTTCGGCATGTTGGAGTGCTTCGGTCCACCAGTCCCACTCGCCACTGGTGTAGTCATAGGCTTCCTGGCCTATGTCCATGGTGACAATCGACAGGTCCTGACGAAAAGCATAGGGAGCAAAGCGTTTTTGCCCGGGCAGAAACCCGGGCTGAAAGGCGATGGCGCTGCCGTAAAAGTTGGGATTGCGCTGCAACCTGTCCCTGAGCAGTTGATAGAGATTGTCCGCTTGTTGCAGACGTTCGAAAGACTCCAGATTCCCCAGGCTGTATGCCAGTGTCTGGCTATCCCTTTGTGCCAAAGACAGCTCAAACTCGAGCCTTTTAGCGGCGAAGTCAGCCTTTTCAGCCAAGTCGGCAAAGAAGGCTTTCTCTTCTTCCTGATAGTTATACCAGCCGGTAATCCCCGAAATCACAGTCATGATGCTGATTAAGGGAATGGCTATCTGCAACAGAATACGGCTGCGAAAAGTTCTGAGTGTCGCGGTATCCGGCATAGCTCTGCCTCTCTGACGATTTCCTTGCGACTCTGCAACTGCAAAGTCCTATTGTCAGACACACTCTCTTGGGCAATCAATGCCGAAGTACATCAGGCGACTGAAGTCAACTAACTGATTAAAGGTCAAAAATTAACCTTGTTATTTAAGCATTAGCCATGCGGTTAAACAAGTGAAGCGGAGCAAATTTCACAAAAAAGTCAGCTGCAGCCAACTGACATAAAACACACAGAAAAAGATAAGCTGGAATTATTTAAATAAACTCTTGTGTTGCAGGGAAAGAGAACGGCCAATAGCTGCAAGCCAACGCTGAAAGCGCCCCTTTCCATGCGGCTTGCTATTGGCAGTAGAATCTCTACTATCTGGGTTTAAACAAGGTTTTTGAGTGGCTGAATTCATGGCGAGCTCCTGTGGTGACCAAATGCATTCTGCCGCGGCGCCCACCGTAAAACCAACGATGATTTCTTACCATTAAAATAAGTACAGCTTATGGAACACTTAGATCACTTCAAGGGACTGCGCTGCCTGGAAGCGGCGGCGCGGCACAAGAGCTACACCCAAGCTGCAGAAGAGTTGCATATCACCCAAGCGGCGGTCAGCCAACAGCTACGCTTGCTGGAGGCTCACCTGGGGATCAAACTCTTTATTCGCCGCGGTCGCAGCATGCAGCCCACCAGCCGTGCTCAGCAGCTGGCCGATACCCTGACGGCGGCATTCGGCTCCATCGGCTCCTGCTGGCAAGAGATACAATGTCAGGGGGTTCCAGGAGAGCTCAACATCACGACAACTCAGTCCTTTGCCTCCTTGATCCTGCTGCCGAATCTTGGGCAGTTCAATCGGCTGCATCCGGAAATCAAGGTCAGGGTCTGGGCCTCGAGTCAGCTGGAAGATCTCCAACACGGAGAGATGGATATCGGGATACGTTTTGGTGACATTGACGCGGGTGAGCTTTACTGTCGTCACCTGTTCGACGATGACACTGTGCCCCTGTGTTCCAGCCAACTGGCACAGGAGCAAGCACTCACCCAAGCCTCGCAACTGAGCCAATGCTGGCTTATTGATGCCGACGACAAGCCGGGACAGGATTGGCTGGCCTGGTTTGCGGCGGCAGGTATCACGCCGGATACCCAGGCACTCAATTGGGTGCGGGTCGCCAATCTGGATATGGCACTGAGCACGGCGCTGTCAGGCCACGGGGTGTTTTTAGGCTCCCGCCTGATGGCCCAGCAATATATCCGCGCCGGTACGCTCACGGCGCCTCTGCCGCAGGTGCTACCGGGTGGGATCCGCTATCACCTCTTGTATCACGCTGCCTCACCCAAACTGGCCAGGATAAGGCGGTTTGAAGACTGGTTGCTGGCCTTGATTGCTTCGCTCAAGGCTCAGGCATCGGCCTGAGGCAGGGCCTCATCACCGCAGCCGCGCAGACGCTGAAAATAACTACGGGTTTCTGCCAGCACCAGGTGGCGCAGACCTATAATGGCAATCAGATTGGGTATCGCCATCAAGCCATTGACTATGTCGGCGAGCAGCCAGATGAGATCCAGCGTGATAAAGGCGCCCGAGGCAATAAGCCCAAGAAAAACCCAGCGATAGAGCGGGATCCAGCGGCCCTTGGTGAGATAGCTCCAGCAGCGATCGCCATAATAGTTCCAGCCAAGAATGGTGGTAAAGGCGAAACACACCAGCGCTACGGTTACCAAATACTGGCCAATCAGCGGCGTGGTGGCACTGGAAAAAGCAGCACTGGTCATGCCTGCCCCGGCGGTATCGCCATTCCAGACACCGGTAAGAATAAGCACCAAGCCGGTCATGGTGCAGATGATGATGGTATCGAAGAAGGTGCCCGTCATACTCACCAGTCCCTGCTCAACCGGCTCCTTGGTTTTGGCGGCGGCCGCCGCTATCGGGGCACTGCCCAAACCCGACTCGTTGGAGAACACTCCGCGAGCAATCCCGGTTTGAATCGCCAGGGCAATACCGGCCCCCAAAAAGCCACCGGTGGCCGCCACTGGATTGAAGGCGGAATGCAACACCAGCGCTATCGCATCCGGAATCGCCTCACTGGCGCTCAGCAGCACCCAAAGACAGGCAACCACATAGCCTATGGCCATAGTGGGCACCAACTTTTGCGCCACAGCCGCAATCCGTTTAACACCCCCTAAGGTCACGGCAGCCACCAGCGAGGTCAGCACCACGGCAGTGCTCCAGGCTGGCACATCAAAGGCGATGGTCAGGGCTTCGGAAATCGCATTGACCTGGGCAAAAGTCCCGATACCGAAAAAAGCGACACCGACACCGAAAACCGCAAACAGCTTGGCCAGCCAGCCGAGCCCCAGGCCTTTTTCTATGTAGTACATGGGGCCACCGGCGATGTTACCGTGGCGATCTGTGGTGCGAAACTTAAGCGCCAATAGACACTCGGCATACTTGGTGGCCATGCCAAACAAGGCGGCAATCCACATCCAGAACAGGGCGCCGGGGCCACCGAGTTTGATGGCAGTAGCCACCCCGACAATATTGCCCGTGCCTATGGTGGCCGACAACGCGGTACAAAGAGCGGCAAAAGAGGAGAGCTCCCCCTTGCCATTGGCGGGTTTGAACAGTAACTGCAGCGCCAGCGGCAGACGCAACAGTTGAATGAATCCCAGCCTGAAGCTCAGATAAATACCGGTTCCCACCAACAAGAGTAAGGTGGCAGGTCCCCAGACAATAGCGTTTATCTGGGTAAGAAGTGCATGAAAATCCATAGATTCCTCAGTTATTAAACATCAAAATTAATAAACGGAGGAGGAAAAGAAATGGCTGCGAAACCGCGGCAGCAGAGGCCAAAAGCGAAAGATCACCAGAGGCAAGGCGGTGCAATCATCCTCTCCTCTGTCCTTTTGCCTGAGCGTTTCGCGCTGGCCTAAGCCGGCACTTTCGCCTTCGGCGCCGGGGCATGCCCGGTCTCTCCAGAGGCTCGTCCAGTAACAGTCCACGCCGTCAATGCTGACCGGCACCTGAAAGAGTACCTCCAACCGGGTTAACCGGTGGAAATTGCCTCGTCGGTGTGGGGGCGATTCCCCACTCTCCTGCTACCTTCATCCGAACGGATTGCCACGTTATTTGTGGCAGGTGGCACAGTTTGCGCCTAAATGGCCCCCGGCTCAAGGGGCAAAGCCGACTCGCGCCCTGTTTGCTGCAAAAAATTTGACCTTGGCCTACACCCAGAGAGACCGAACCCGGTTCGGTTTACGCGGTAACAACAGCTGAAAGTCGAGTTCACCGATTGAAAAAACTTGTTATGCTGTAGCAGATTACTGCGGTTCACAGGAGTTCAAATGCAGAGCCAGGTGTTGCTGGAAGGGGTAAGCAAAGGATTTTTGGACGGCGATCGCCCCCACAGGGTGCTGGAAAATCTCAGCCTGGAGATCAACCCCGGCGAGACGGTGGCATTGACCGGCCCCAGTGGCAGCGGCAAGAGCACACTGCTGAATCTGATAGCCGGTTTTGAGCACCCGGATCAGGGCCGCATTCTGCTGGCAGGTCAAGACAGCAGTCGCTGGCAGGACAAACAGTGGAGCGCCTTTCGCCGCCGCCATCTGGGGGTGGTGTTCCAGCAATTCAACCTACTGACGCCGCTCAATGTTCGCGACAATATTCTTTTTCCCCTGTCGCTGCTCGGTGAAGGCTGGCAAACCTGGTGCGATCACCTGGTGCAGGCGCTGGGGCTGACGCCACTGTTGAACCGGGAAGTCGAAAGCCTCAGCGGTGGTCAACAGCAGAGAGTAGCCATTGCCCGCGCCCTGGCCCATAGGCCTGAATTGCTGCTGGCCGATGAACCGACAGGCAACCTGGATGCCGCCGCCGGTGATGAGGTGATGCAGCTTTTGTGCTCTCTCGCCGCCGATGCCGGCAGCGCCATTCTTATGGTCACCCACAGCGAAACGGCCGCCGCCTATATGCAGCGCCGCTGGCACCTGCAGCAAGGGCGCATTCATGAATGACACAGGGGCGCTGACCACAATCAAGTTGGCCTGGCAGGCCCTGAAAGTCACCCTGTCCCACTATCGCAAGGCGCCGCTGCAGGCCGGCGCCATACTGCTGGGGATAGTGTTGGCGGTGACTCTGCTGATTGGCGTCAAGGCTACCAACGACAACGCCATCAATAGCTACCGTGAGGCGGGCGAAGCCCTGGGACAACAGGCCAGCCTGTTTATCACCCCCAAGGCCCGCGGGGTCAGCCTCGATGAAGCGCTCTATTTTCAGCTGCGCCAAAGCGGCATCCAGGCGCTGCCGGTGATCAGCGGCGTCCTTGACGACGCTCAGGGTCGCCAGTGGCAAGTGGAAGGCAGCGATATCATTGCCGCCCTCGGCACCTTCGAGCAAAGGGGCAATGGCCGCAACCATCTGCCCTTGAATAGACTGCTCGCCGGTGAGCCCATCATTGTCATGAGTGACAGCCTGCATCAAGGACTCAAGGCGCTGCCAACCCTGTCCCTCGGTGGGCGTACGCTCGAAGTGCTGGCGCTCGCCGACTCACAGCAGCTCGGTAACCGCCTCTATCTGGATATCTCGCTGGCCCAGCAGCTATTAAAGCGCGAGGGCTCGCTCAGCTATATCGCCCTCTTTGGCGAGCCGCAAAGACTCAAAGAGCGACTCAAGCAAAGCGGAGTGCCGCTGGGTAAGCTGAATATCAGCGAGCAGGACAAGGGCGCCGCCCTGACCGCGCTCACCCGCAGTTTTCATTTGAACCTCAACGCCATGGGGATGTTGGCCTTCGTGGTGGGGCTGTTTATCGCCTACAACGGCGTACGCTACAGCCTGATGAAACGCCGCCGTTTGTTGCTCTTGTTACTCAAGCAGGGCCTGGGACGGCGCGCCCTGATGCTGGCGCTGCTGCTGGAGTTGTTGCTGCTGGTGTTCATTGGCTCGGCCAGCGGCTTTATTCTGGCGCTGCAGCTCAGCCAGTGGCTGCAGCCCATGGTGGCGCTGACCTTGGAGCAGCTCTATGGCGCGACTCTGCTGCCGGGGAATTGGCGCTGGCAATGGCTGGCCGAAGGCGCCGGTCTGACACTTATCGCCGCACTGCTGGCCTGCGTGCCCCTGTATCTTGAGCTGTGTCATCAGAGCCTGGCGCAAAATACCCAGAGCCAATGGCATGCCCACAGGCACAGAAGCATGCATAAACGCCTGTTTCTCATCGGGGTTGCGCTGCTTGCCCTGACGGCGCTGCTTTACCCCTTGAGCCAAACCCACCAACACAGCCTGGGCTTGATGGGGCTCTTGACCCTGGCTATCCCGCTGCTGTTGCCGCAACTGTTGCAGTCTTTACTCGGGCTATTGGCGCGGCTGTTTCCGTCCGGGCTCAGCAAGTACGCCATCGCCGATACTCGAGAGCTGGTGGCACCGCTGGCGCTGGCCATGATGGCGCTGCTACTGGCCCTGTGTGCCAATATCGCCATGAATACCCTGGTAGGCAGCTTTGACAAGACCCTCAGAAGTTGGCTCGACACCCGCCTGCATGCCGAGCTTTATATCCGCCCGGGCGCCGGCAATATGGCGAACCTGGAGCATTTTCTTGAGCAGCAAGCCCCCGGACTGGCTCACTTCTACCAATGGCAGGCGCCCTTCTATGCCAAGGGGAGCGGCAATACGCTGGAGATAAACCTTATCAGCCGGGACGCCGACTCTATCGCGCGCACCACGGCGCTGAAGACCCCGGCCCAAGTTACTTTCCAGGAACAAGTTGCTTCCAGGGAACAAGTGCAAGGAGCCCAAAACAAGCAACAGCAAGCGCTGCTGACGGTGATCCAGGGCCAGGCTCTGGCTATCAGCGAGCCCTTGGCCCTGACGCTGGGGCTGGCGCCGGGCGACAAGCTCAGCCTCTGCCCGGATAAGGACTGTAAGACACCACTGACCCTGCCCATCAGCGCCATCTATTACGACTATGGCAATCCCAAGGGGGAGGTCCTGCTGGCACAATCCCTCTGGCAAGAGCTTAAGCTGCCAACTGAAGCCGTTAGCCTGGCTGTGAGTGGCATAGCAACAAGTGCAGAAAGGGCCAAGAGGGCAGGACTCACAAGCATTGCCGCCCTAGAGCGCGCCCTCATTCAAGAGCTTGGACTCAGTCCGGTACAGGTCTACAGCCAGCAAAAAATTCGCGATGAGGCGATTCGGGTCTTCAACAAGACCTTCAGCATTACCCTGGTACTCAACACCCTGACCTTACTGGTGGCCGCCGTGGGGCTTTTCAGTGCCGTGCTGATGCTGACCCAGTCCCGCCAGGCGAGCCTCGCCATGTTACGCTCGCTCGGGCTTACCCGTGGCCGGCTTTTGTCTATGTTGCTATTGCAGATGCTGCTGGTGGTGCTGCTCACCTGTCTGTTGGCCCTGCCCATGGGGGCGATTCTCGGTTACCTGCTTATCCATAAGGTGACGCTGCAGGCCTTCGGCTGGACCATAGCCATGCAGTGGGACTGGCTGGCCTATGGCCGGGTGGTGCTTTTGTCGCTGCTGTGCTGCATCCTGGCGGTGATAGTTCCCCTCTATTGGCAGAGCCGCCGCTCTCTGGTCTCCAGCCTGCAACAGGAGGTGCTCTAATGCGATTGATTACAATGCGGTGGCGTGCCGTAGCGCCCTTGTTAGCGGGTCTACTGCTGGGCTGCGCTGTGCTGAGTGGCTGCGATAAGGCTCATCAAGATCAGGCTCAGCAGCAAGACTCACGGGCCATGAGCCGGGTGATGGGGACAGCGAGCGAAGGCTATGCGAAAGTCGAGCCAGGCGCGGCACTGCAATTTCCAAAAGATCACCTGCCCCACCCCAGGTTTCGTCAGGAGTGGTGGTATCTGACCGCCAATCTGACCACGCAAAGCGGTGAGCCCCTCGGGCTGCAATGGACTCAGTTTCGTATCGCCCTCTCCCCGGATGAACCTGAATCCAGCTCTCCCTGGGCGACGAATCAGCTTTATATGGCTCACAGCGCACTCAGTTTTCAAAACAGTCACCAAAGCGCCGAGCGCTGGGCTAGGGGCGCGCTTGCCGCGCCCCAAGGCAAAGCAGCCCATCCCCAGGGAGCCCAGGACAAAACTCAAGCCGGAGCCATGGGCTTGCCGCTCAGGGTCTGGCTCGATAACTGGCGCTGGCAAAGCCAGGCGGCAAGCGGTCCCAATAGCGGGCTGTTTCCCGCCAGTTTACAGGTCAGCGAAGAGGACTTTGCCTTCGAGTTGCAACTCGATAGCCAGGCCGAGCTGCAGATTCAGGGAGACAAGGGTTTCAGCCGTAAAAATGCCGCCGGCACTGTGGCCTCTTACTACTACAGCCAGCCCTTTATTCGGGTCGAAGGCAGAGTGCGCCACAAGGAGCAATGGCTGCAGGTATCCGGCAATGCCTGGCTCGATAGGGAGTGGAGCTCAGAATTTCTCAGTCGCGGCCAACAGGGCTGGGACTGGTTCGCCTTGCGGCTCGATGACGGCTCGGCCCTGATGCTGTTTCAGCTCAGAGAGCAGGAAAACAAAGCCTTTTTCAGCGGCAAGCGCATGTATCCCGACGGCAGTGGCCACCCGCTGGCGCTCGAAGATATCAGCCTCAGCGTCAAGGACTGGCAACAAACGGCCAGCGGTCGCTACCCTGTCGCCTGGCAGCTGGAGCTGCCGGGAGAGTCTCTGTCACTGACTCTGGAAGCCCTCAATCCCAATGCCGCCATGAACCTGTCTATCCCCTACTGGGAAGGGCCAATCACCATCAAGGGCACACAAACCGGCGTGGGTTATATGGAGCTGACCGGCTATTGAATAACCCACTTTAGGTAGTAAACAAGAACTATTCTCAAAATGGCGTTGCATTAATATTGCAGGAGTCAAGCGGCTAATCTGTTTAAATTTCAAACTTGGATTCAGATCACATTGAAAATGTTGATCCGGATCGCCAATCGCTTTCATTACCTCTCAAGAGGTATACCCACATTTTTAATGAGGTCTAGACTTTGATTCAGTTCTGGTGACTCGGCCCATGCCGTGCCAGTCGCCCTTACCTGTCGAGGTGAGCCTCAATGAAGCAACAAACAGAGATGGAATACCATGTCACCAGTCTGGTGGTGCATGCCGCTCCGGGAACCCTGGAGGCGGTGACCACTGCCATCCAGGCCCTTGAAGGCGCCGAAGTCCACGCCAGCAGCCCAGAAGGCAAATTGGTAGTCACCCTCGAAGGCGAAAGCCAGGGCGAGATCCTGGATAACGTCGAAGCAATCAACCGTCTGCCCGGGATACTGTCCAGCAGTCTTATCTATCATCAGGTCGATTCTGAGCCTGTCAGTCAAACAAAAGAAATAAAGAGTGAGGAAACACCATGAGCATAAGCCGCCGCGAGTTTCTTAAAGCCAACGCCGCCGTTGCCGCCGCCACGGCCGTTGGAGTCACTCTGCCAGTGAAAGTCGTCGAAGCCGCTGAGCAGAAAGACAATATCAAATGGGATAAGGCCCCCTGCCGATTCTGCGGTGTCGGCTGCTCTGTGCTGGTAGGCACAAAAGAGGGCAAGGTCGTCGCCACCAAGGGCGATCCTGAGAGCCCGGTCAACAAGGGCCTGAACTGCATCAAGGGCTACTTCCTGTCGAAAATCATGTACGGAAAAGACCGTCTGACCACTCCACTGCTGCGGATGAAAGACGGCCAGTATGCCAAAGACGGTGAGTTCATCCCCGTGAGCTGGGACAAGGCCTTCGATGTGATGGCAGAAAAGTGGAAGCACTCGCTCAACACCAAGGGCCCGACTTCTGTGGGCATGTTCGGCTCAGGCCAGTGGACCATTTGGGAAGGCTACGCCGCCTCCAAGCTGCACAAGGCAGGTTTCCGCACCAATAATATCGACCCCAATGCCCGCCACTGTATGGCCTCGGCCGTGGTCGGCTTTATGCGTACCTTTGGTATCGATGAACCCATGGGTTGTTATGACGACCTGGAAGCCGCCGATCACTTTGTGCTCTGGGGCGCCAACATGGCCGAGATGCACCCCATCCTCTGGGCCCGCCTGTCGGATCGCCGTCTGAGCCACCCCGACGGTAAGGTGCATGTACTGTCTACCTTCGAGAACCGCTCGTTCGATTTGGCCGACAACCCGATAGTGTTCAAGCCTCAGTCCGACCTGGTTATCCTCAACTATATCGCCAACTACATCATCCAAAACGGCGCGGTCAACAAGGACTTCGTCAACAAGCACACCAAGTTTGCCCTGGGTGTGGATGACATAGGTTATGGCCTGCGTCCGGATCATCCGCTGGAGAAAAAAGCCAAGAACCCAGGTAACGGTAAGTTCAGCGATATCAGCTTCGATGAGTACGCCAAGTTTGTCAACCGCTACACTCTGGAATACGCCAGCGAGATGAGCGGCGTGGAGAAAGAGCGCCTGCTGGAGCTGGCCAAGGCCTATGCCGATCCCAAGGTCAAGGTAATGAGCCTGTGGACCATGGGTATCAACCAACACGTGCGTGGGGTTTGGGCCAACAACATGCTCTATAACCTGCACCTGTTGACCGGCAAGATTGCCACTCCGGGTAACAGTCCCTTCTCTCTCACAGGCCAGCCCTCTGCCTGTGGTACCGCCCGTGAAGTCGGCACCTTTGCCCACCGTCTGCCCGCCGATATGGTGGTCAACAACGACAAACACCGCGCCATCACAGAAAAGGCCTGGCAGCTGCCTGAAGGCACTATTCCACCCAAGCCCGGTTTCCATGCCGTGTTGCAGAGCCGGATGCTGAAAGACGGCAAGCTCAACTGTTACTGGACCATGTGTACCAACAATATGCAGGCCGGCCCCAATATCAACGATGAAATCTATCCCGGTTTCCGTAACCCGGAAAACTTTATCGTGGTGTCAGATCCATACCCAACAGTAACCGCCATGGCGGCCGACCTGATCCTGCCTACCGCCATGTGGGTCGAGAAAGAAGGTGCCTATGGTAACGCCGAGCGCCGCACCCATATGTGGCACCAGCAGGTGAAAGCCCCCGAAGGCGCCAAGTCGGATCTGTGGCAGCTGATGGAGTTCGCCAAGCGCTTCAAGGTAGAGGAAGTCTGGCCCGCCGAACTGATTGCCAAGAAACCAGAATACGCCGGCAAGAACCTCTATGAAGTGCTGTTCGCCAATGGCGTGATCAACAAGTTCCCCGCCAGCGACTGTCAGGCCGAGCTCAACGATGAATCTGAACACTTCGGCTTCTATGTGCAGAAGGGGATCTTCGAAGAATACGCCGCCTTCGGTCGCGGCCATGGTCACGACCTGGCCCAGTTCGACCGCTACCACGAAACCCGTGGTCTGCGCTGGCCGGTAGTGGATGGCAAGGAAACTCTGCGCCGCTTCGTTGAAGGTTCTGACCCTTACGTTAAACCGGGTTCAGGCTATCAGTTCTACGGCAAGCCGGATGGCAAGGCGGTGATCTTCGCCCTGCCCTACGAACCGGCCGCCGAAGAACCCAACAGCGAATACGATCTGTGGATGAGTACAGGCCGGGTGCTGGAGCACTGGCACACAGGCTCTATGACCGCCAGGGTGCCCGAGTTGTACCGTGCCTATCCGGATGCGCAGATCTTCATGCACCCTGATGATGCCAAGAGCCGTGGTCTCAAGCGTGGTGATGAAGTCATCGTCGCTTCGCCTCGCGGCGAAGTGAAGACCCGGGTTGAAACCAAGGGCCGTAACAAGCCACCCAAAGGCGTGGTGTTCATGCCCTTCTTCGATGCCCGTCAATTGATCAACAAGCTGGTACTGGACGCCACCGACCCTCTGTCCAAAGAGACAGACTTCAAGAAGTGTCCGGTCAAAGTGATGAAGGCCTGAGGCAGCAGTAATGGGTGACAAACGCAATAGTGTCAATAACATCAATCGTCGCCAGTTTCTGGCGACCACGGCCAAAGCCGGCTGTGTGATGGGGTTGGCCGGGCTGGGGATATCAGCGCTGGCCAAGTCCCAGTCGCTGGCGCCCCAGGCGATACGTCCCCCGGGCGCCCTCGTTGAGGACGCCTTTCTCTCGGCCTGCGTCCGCTGTGGCCTCTGTGTCGAGGCCTGTCCCTATGACACCCTGAAACTGGCGCGTTGGTTTGAAGGGGCAGCCACAGGCACGCCCTTCTTCAGCGCCCGCAGTATCCCCTGCGAGATGTGCGAGGACATACCCTGTACCCGCGCTTGTCCCAGTGGGGCACTGGATACCGGCCTCGAGAAAATCGAGGATGCCAGAATGGGCACAGCCATACTGATCGATGAGAAAAACTGCCTTAACTTCAAAGGCCTGAGATGTGATGTCTGCTACCGCGTCTGCCCGCTCATCGATGAGGCCATCACCCTTGAGCGTGCCCGCAATGAGCGCAGTGGCCACCACGCCATGTTTATTCCTACCGTGCATGCCGATATCTGCACCGGCTGCGGCAAGTGTGAACATGCCTGCGTTTTGGAAGAGGCGGCGATCAAGGTGCTGCCGCAGAAGCTCGCCAGCGGCAAGACAGCCGAGCACGACACTTACATAGACACGGAAAAGACCACCCTGGAGATGCTCAATCAAGGGTTGCCCGGACTGGGTAACGGAGGGGCAATATGAGTCGGAAAAAAAGCTCAGACGCCTTTGCCGCCGATGCCATTGCCACCCTGGGTTGGTGGAAGGCACACAGGTTCCTGCTGCTCAGGCGCCTGTCACAAATGAGCGTTTTGCTGCTGTTTGCCATAGGGCCACTGTTTGGCCTCTGGCTGCTGAAGGGTAACCTGTCGGCCAGTCTGTTACTGGACACAGTGCCGCTGGCCGATCCGCTGGTGACGCTGCAGAGCCTGGCCAGTGGCCATCTGCCGGAACTGAGCCTGCTGCTCGGCGCTGCCATTGTCGCCCTGGGTTATGGCCTACTGGGTGGACGGGTGTTCTGCAGCTGGGTCTGCCCGGTCAATATGGTGACAGATACGGCCGCCTGGCTCAGACGCAAGTTGGGCCTGCCCAGATTGCCCGAGCTACCAAGGTCACTGCGCTACTACCTGCTGGTATTGGTGTTGCTCTTGCCCCCACTGACCGGCCTGTTGGCCTGGGAGTGGCTCAACCCGGTTCCCGTGGCCTACCGAGCCTTGCTGTTCGGTGGTTTCAGTGGCCTGTGGCTGCTGCTGGCGATACTGCTGCTGGATCTGTTCGTCAGCGAACGCGCCTGGTGCAGCCACCTGTGCCCCAGTGGCGCCCTCTACAGCCTGCTGGGCAAGCTGCGACTGGTCAATATCGAGGCGGTAAGAGCCAACGACTGCAACAACTGTATGGACTGTTTTACCGTGTGTCCCGAACGGCAGGTGCTCAAACCCGCCCTCAAGGGAAGCAACCCTACGATAACCAGTACCGATTGCACCCTCTGCGGCCGCTGTATCGATGTCTGTGCCAAGAAGGTCTTTGAGTTTGATACGCCATTAACCCGGCTCTCACCCAAGGGTGAAGCCAAAGACAAATCCAACAAAATAGATTGCAACCGAATTGCCACCAAGGCGGAGAACAAGCAATGAAAAAAACACTCAGCGCAGCCGCGATGCTGCTGGCACTCAGCGCCTGCTCAGGACAGCAGGCAGAAACGGCTCAGCCGGTTAACGTCAGTTCTCTTGGCGGTGGCGATGCAGAGATTAGCTCTGTACGCCCGGCCGATGCCATGCCTTCCTATCCAATGCGTGGCAATGCCATAGAGCGCAACTACGCCGAGCAGCCGCCGCTCATTCCTCACAAGGCCGACTACCCCATCAGCCTGAAGAAAAACAGCTGCATGAACTGCCATGACTGGAGCAAGGCCAAGCGTATGAAGGCAACGCCTGTGGCCAAGTCCCATGTTATCGACGACAAGGGCACCCTCAATGGACAGAACTATTTCTGTACCCAGTGCCATGTGCCTCAGGCCGATAACAAACAGCCGCTGGTGGAAAATAACTTCAGCACTGGCGCTGCCAACTGATAGCGAGAAAAACCGGGTCGCTGCTTCCTGGAGGCGCCCCGGTTTCAAGGTACAGCCCCAAAGGGATTGGGGCTTGCCTGCCCTTTCCAGCCCCTCACTTTGATGCCTCAGTTTTTCTGAAAGATGGCAATCCGCCGCTCATCGACAAAACATAAGTTCAAAGCAAACGTCTCACAGAGCCAGTCCAAGGTTGCACGATGGAAGAAGCTGCAATGGGTAGGATCCCGGGTATAGTGCCAGTCATAAAACTGGGCTTCACTCTGCCAGCGGTCAGTCATTATGCCTAAATAGCCCCCGGGAACCAGACGTGCCAGCAGCGCGCTTATCTCGGCGGCAGGCCTGTGCAAGTGCTCGAAACACTCGCTGGAGAGAATAAAGTCATACTGCGCCTGCAATGGATTGGGGAAAAACAGCGGGTCGAAATCGTCACACGCTATCCCTTCCCGGGCAAGGAGTTTTGATAGTGTCGGCCCAGGGCCACAGCCAAAGTCCAGTCCCTGCATACCCGGGCGCAGAAAGGTCATCGCCGGCGTCAACAGGCGCTGCAAAAAGCCCACATAGCCGGGGTCGTCAATGCTGTTCTCGTGGGTATCGTAAAACTGCTGCTCCTCATTCAAGGGCAGAAAATGCGCAGGGTCGAGAAAGATGAGCCGACACTCTGGGCAGAGAAAATAACGTCTGGCAACCCTGGCGGGAACTGTCTGTTTAGGTTGGGTGTTGGCACACAAGGGGCATGGATTCATCTATGACTCGGTTCACTTTAACGGCTTTGGTTTAACGACTTTGGTTTAACGGCTTTGGTTTTACAGCCTTGGCCTAAAGACTTTAACTCAGAGCTTTAACTCGGGGCCTGGCTCAATACTTTGACTCGGCGGTTGGCTATCATGCTGAAGCCTTCTCGCTTGTCCGCATCAGCCGACGCCAAAAACTGCGCCTACTCTAACAAACCCCAACCCCGGCTCCTAGAGCTTAATCGGCAAGACGCAACAACCACTGTTCCCAAGATTCAGGCAAAAGTCGTAGAGTTTCACCCCACAGCTGCCGCGGGCTTTCGTCCTGGCGACTTTTCGGCATGCCATAAAATCATCCCTGATGGCGCCACTCTGGCATCCCTGCCAGAGTGGGCCTCAAATCCATCAGGACCTGGATTCAGGTGTCGTAGGCTAAATCACCGTCAATACAACTTCGCAGTTTAAGATGTACACCTTTATCCAGGTACAGGCGGAACTGTGACCGTCGAAAACAGGGATGTTTTCGTCGAGCGCCCAGGAATGGGTTTACAGCGTGTCACAGGATCGCCTGTGTGAGAGGCCGTTCTCGGACGTCCTGTCCTTCACGGCATTCAGGCTTCCTGCCTATCCGCACCGCAGGTGATTGGCTGCCGCTTAGTTGGCAGTTAGATACAATTTGGGGCTGAAAGCTATGATAGCCGCTGTGCCTGCGGCAGAAAGTTATGGTGTAAATGCCTCCATGCACAACGGCCACTTTGGGTCACACTCATAGACTTGTTGCTTAGTAACATTCGCCTTGCTCGACCTTCTAACCCCGGCATCCATGCCTCGCTACACTATTATCATCAACGTCCTGCGACTACTCCAAAGCATATTCCTTGGTATTTGCAATGGCCTATTGTTAGGGTTAGGGGTTAGGCACAATTGAACTTGTGTAAAGCTCACCCCCAAGTAATGGGGATTAGCCAACCCCAGTACCACTACTCATTGGGTAACAACGGCATCATCTGTGCGCCATAACGGCTCCCAGCTACTGCTGTGATGGGAAACGCCTCTTCAATGGCCGCCAACTCCTCTCGGCCAAGAGTCAAAGTGCAAGCCTGAATATTATCCTCAAGATAACGCCGCCGTTTGGTGCCAAACAGAGGGATCAGATGCTCATTGCGGCTGAGCAGCCATGCCAGCGCCAGCTGTGACGAACTGCAACCTCGGCTTTCAGCCAGTGCCTTGATGGCATCCACCAGCGCCAGATTACGTTCAAAGTTCTCCCCCTGAAATCTGGGATGAGAGCGCCTGAAATCATCGGCAGCAAAGTCGTCTATGCTGCGAATAGCACCGCTGAGAAAACCTCTCCCCAGAGGGCTGTAGGCAACAAAACCTATTCCCAGCTCTTGGCAAAGCGGCAATACCTTGCTTTCAGGATCCCGGCTCCAGAGAGAATATTCGCTCTGCACCGCTGTAATGGGATGCACCTTGTGGGCGCGGCGCAGCCTGTCGCTGTCCACTTCACTCAAACCCAGATAGCGCACCTTGCCCTGCTGCACCAACTCGGCCATGGCACCGACAGTTTCCTCTATCGGTACCTCGGGATCCATTCTGTGCTGGTAATAGAGATCGATATAATCTGTCCCCAAACGCTTGAGGCTGGCTTCCACAGAGCGGCGGACATACTCGGGGCGGCCATTGACGCCGCGCTTGTGCACATCTGCTTCATCCCTGACTATGCCAAATTTACTGGCAAGAAAGATCTGCTGCCTACGGCCTTTGAGCGCTTGTGCCAACAGTTCTTCATTGCGAAAAGGTCCGTAAACATCGGCGGTATCCCAAAAGTTGACGCCGCGCTCCAGCGCCAGATCCAGCGTTGCCAAGGACTCTGCATCACTGGCCGGACCGTAAAACTCGCTCATGCCCATGCATCCCAGCGCCAGCGCCGATACTTCCGGTCCCTTGCTACCCAGTTTTCGTGTTTTCATCTGTTACCTCCATTGAACTGCCAACAGCATCTTTGTTTTTACCTTTGAGATAAATAACGCTATAACAGCCAGTGTATTCCAAAATCACGAACAATCATGGATAGACTGCAAACCCTGAATATCTTTCGCCGGGTCGCCGAGACGCGAAGTTTCACCAAGGCCGCCATTTTACTCAATCTACCACGCTCGACCGTAACCCAGGCGGTGCAGCGGTTGGAGCAGCAACTCAAGGTACAGTTGCTGGTACGCACCACACGACAGGTCAGGTTGACCGAGCAGGGCGAACAGGTGTTGGATAAGGCCTCGGCGCTGCTGGCAGACTGGGACGATCTTCAGGGCCTATTTGCCAAAGAAAGCTGCCCGGCGGGGCTGCTTAGGATCAACATGCCCGCCAGACTCGCCCGATTGCTTATCTTGCCGGCCTTACCGGAATTTCATCAATGTTATCCGGACATAGAGTTGGAGCTTGGCGTTTCGGATCCGCGCATCGATATCATAGGTGAAGGGGTCGATCTGGCACTGCGGGCCGGCACACTGGAGGACAGCAACCTTATTGCCAGAAGTTTGGGAAGCTTTGAGATAGTCACGCTGGCAAGCCCGGATTATCTGGCGCGCTTCGGAGTTCCGCAAACGCCTTCGCAACTCAGTAACCACAAGATGGTGGGCTATCTGTTGCCCGCAAGTGGTCGTATCGAGCCACTGGAGTTCAGGCAAGAGGGGAAATACCATCAGTATACCTTGCCCCAAAGCATAAGAACCAATGGTACAGATGCCTATATTGCCGCCGGATTGGCAGGCTTTGGTCTTATCCAGGTACCCACTTATGGTATAGCGCCGCATTTGCAAAGTGGCGCTCTGGTGCCAGTGTTACAGCAGTATCCGCCGCAAGCCATGCCACTGTCGCTTATCTATCCACGCAAACGCCACCCCAGCCACAGACTGAAGCTGTTTATCGACTGGCTGGTGCAACGCTTCGGCGACAAGTTACCACATGAGGCCAACTCGGTACCGCTAACCTGGGACAACTGACTTGCCTCAGTTCAACTAAACCGCACTCAGACTCGAGTAACGACCGGCTTGCCGGGCAACAGGCTATTTCCCGGGGGCTTTTCCCGCTTCCAGCAAGGGCAAGCCGGCCTCGGTTGGAATATAGATGCGCTCGCCCTTGCCTTCCTGCAGCCCCTTGATCCACACGTAACGCAGATAGGCTTCATTGCCCTTGAGTGACTCGCCGATAATCTTGTTGGCCTCGGCAGCCGCCTTGGCGCGCTCGATATCGGCCTGCCCTTCGGCCTTGGCTCTGGCGATCATTGCCCGTCCTTCCGCTTCAGCCAGGGTGACTTTGGCCTTGGCCTGCATCAGGGCCGCCTGTTCCCGAGCCTTGGCTTCCTCAATCAGGATCTGCTTGCTCCACTCTGCTTCCTTCAAAGCGGCGATGCCGTCCAGCTCCAGCTTATAGACCTTGTATTTAGGCCAGGCCCAAAAGGCCAGTAAGATCAGCAGTATGGCAACGGCTGTCATCAGAGCCAGGCTGCCGAGGGCTACGGCTTGTTTGTTTTGGTACATGGGCGCTCCTGCCACTTGAGATTATGCGGCATTTTAAAACATGGAGCGCTGTGGCACCACTTGGCTTTTCCCAATAAAAAACCGCACCCCAAAGGCGCGGTTTTTGCCTGAAGCAGCTGGGCTATTCGGCGGCCAAACCCTCCAGCACATACGTCAGCACACCACCGGCACGGTAGTAGGCAACCTCCATGCCGGTATCCAGGCGGCTGAGCAGCGCTATGGTTTTGGACTCTCCATTGGGATAATGGATCTGCGCCTGCAGCTTCTGGTTTGGCTTAAGCTCGCCATCCAGGCCGAGAATATCCACTGTCTCATCTCCAGTAAGGCCCAGAGTCTGACGGGTTTCCCCGGGCAGAAACTGCAATGGCAGCACGCCCATACCCACCAAGTTGGAGCGGTGAATACGCTCAAAGCTCTCCACTATGACCGCCTTGACCCCGAGCAGCAGCGTACCCTTGGCGGCCCAGTCACGGCTGGAACCTGTACCATATTCTTTACCGGCAATAACCACACTCGCCTGCTTTCTGGCGCGATAGGCCATGGCAACGTCATAGATAAAACGCACCTCAGATTCGCCCTGCATCCGGGTAACACCACCTTCATGCCCGGGCACCATCTCATTGCGGATACGGATATTACCGAAGGTACCGCGCATCATCACCTCGTGATTCCCGCGGCGTGAACCGTAGGAGTTGAAGTCCTTGTCGGCTACACCATGACCGCGCAGGTAATCGGCTGCCGGACTGTTTTTGGGGATCACCCCGGCCGGGGAGATATGATCTGTGGTGACAGAGTCTCCCAGTAGCGCCAGAATCGCGGCCCCCTTAATGTCATCCGCATTACCGCCATATTCGGCTTCGAAGAAGGGCGGTAACTGAATATAGGTGGAGGCGGGATCGAAGGCATAGGTTTTGCCCGAGCCCGAGTCGATGGCGCGCCAGGCATCATCGCCATGAAACACATCGGCATACTGCTGCTGGAACAGGCTGCGACTCACCTTGCCCATTACGGCGGCTATCTCGGCATTGCTGGGCCAAATGTCTTTAAGGAAAACCGCTTTACCATCGCGGCCTTGGCCTATGGGATCGCGACTGAGATCGATACGGCTGGTTCCCGCCAACGCATAGGCTACCACCAGAGGAGGCGAGCAAAGCCAGTTGGACTCCACCAAGGGGTGGATCCGCCCTTCGAAGTTACGGTTACCGGAAAGCACTGAACCCACATGGATCTTCTGTTCGCTGACCGCCTTGGTGACCGCCTCCGGCAAGGGGCCCGAGTTACCTATACAGGTAGTGCAACCATAACCTACCAGGTTAAAGCCCAGGCTATCGAGTGCCGTTTGCAGTCCGGCCTGTTGCAGATACTGGGTCACCACCTTGGAGCCTGGGGCCAACGAAGTCTTGACCCAGGGCTTGCGCTCCAACCCCAGCTCCACCGCCTTTTGTGCCAGCAACCCGGCTGCCAGCATCACCGCCGGGTTGGAAGTATTGGTACAACTGGTAATGGCGGCAATCACCAAATCGCCATGGTGCATGGCAAGCTCGCTGCCTTCGAGTACAAACGCCTGCTCAAGCTCGCTACGCCCCGAGAGACGAATGGCATCTTCGGCCGCCTGCTTGAGCTGACTGACGGCGACTCTGTCCTGGGGCCGCTTGGGCCCGGCCAGGCTGGGTTCAACACTGGCAAGATCCAGGCTAAGGGTATCGGCAAACTCGGGGGCGCTATCGCCAGTCTCTCGCCACAGCCCTTGCGCCTTGGTGTAAGCCTCCACCAAGGCAACCGTCTGTTCATCTCGGCCACTGAGGCGCAGATACTCCAGTGTCTGCGCATCCACCGGGAAGAAGCCACAGGTTGCACCATATTCCGGTGCCATATTGGCGATGGTGGCTCGATCGGCCAGCGGCAGCTGATCCAGGCCATCACCATAGAATTCGACAAATTTACCCACTACTCCCTGGCGGCGCAGCATCTCCACGACTCTGAGCACCAGGTCGGTGGCTGTAATGCCTTCACTGAGCTGCCCCTTGAGCTCGAACCCCACCACATCCGGGATCTGCATTGAGATGGGTTGCCCCAACATGGCCGCTTCGGCTTCGATACCCCCGACACCCCAGCCAAGTACCCCCAAGGCGTTGATCATAGTGGTGTGGCTGTCAGTGCCCACCAGTGTATCTGGATAGACCCAAGTGGCTCCTTCTTCGCCAAGCCCCTGCCAGACACCTTTGGCCAGATACTCGAGGTTTACCTGATGGCAAATGCCGGTACCCGGTGGCACCACGGAGAAGTTATCGAAGGCGCCCTGGCCCCACTTGAGAAATTGATAACGCTCGAAGTTGCGCTGCATCTCAATCGCCACATTGTCCCGATAGGCATCCGGATTGGCGAACTTGTCGATGCTGACCGAGTGGTCAATCACCAGATCCACCTTGGACAGAGGATTGATCTTTTGCGGATCGCGCCCTTTGGCCACCAGCGCCGCCCGCATGGCGGCCAGGTCGACTATCGCCGGGACGCCGGTAAAGTCCTGCATTAATACCCGCGCCGGATGATAGGCGATCTCCTGCTGGCTGCCGCGGCCGCGCCCCTTGGCAAGCGCCTGCAGATCGTCGATATCACAATGGTCGGTATCCAGATGCCGCAGAATGTTTTCCAGCAGCACCTTGCAACTCTTGGGTAATGCGGCAACCTCGGCAATTTCCGCCAAGGGCCCTTCATTGAGGCTGTAGTATTGGAATGAGGTGTTTTTGACGGTCAAGGTGCGTTGCGCCTTGGCTTGATATTTGACTTTGGACATCACTTCTCTCCCTACGTTGAGGTACGCCATTCCGTGCAGAAGCTGGCTCACCGAGCGAGAGTGAAAAGGTATGGAGGCAAGTAGGACAATGGAAAGTTCATCGGGATAAATCGACATTGGCCTGCGCCGTACAAGCACCTTTTCAACACGCCTCAGGGAAGCTTGTTGGAAAATCCACCTTCTATCGGGAATGGTATTAATCCTTGTCGTTCCAACGACCAGCTTAAAGTATGCTCAAATAAGGTACAAGGGCACCTGAGGCTGTCGAAGGATTTTTAAGTGTAATCTCAGTCACTTTGCGTTAGCTTAGGAGCAGGCACAAGCTGGGAGCGATACAGATGAAGAAACACAAGAATGAAGCGGCTCTGTTGAAACTGGCGTTGGAGATAGGTTTGGGATACTCGCTCAAGCGTGGCTTTGCCCCGCTTGGGGACAAGGTGCCGGAGAAAGAGAAAGTCGAGTGCGTCTATCGCCTCTTGGTGCAGGATAAACTGATAGGGCCATTGCCATCGGACAAGGAAGATGGCCCCAATATGAAACATAGGCTGGTAATGTGGATCAGCGGCAAGTTGCCCAAGGAGCATCCACTGCTACAGTAGCCGCAATACTCAGGACTGCGGCGGTTCGATTCGGTTACGGCCATTGAGCTTGGCCTGATACAGGCGCTCATCGGCCTGACGATACACCTGGCGCAGCTCGGGTTTTAGCCTGGAGCTCGGCTCTGGTGACAAGGCTATGCCAATACTGACGCTTAGGCCCTGTGCTGTGGCCAAGTCCAGGGGCAGAGACTCAGCCGCCGCTCTGACAGACTCTGCCAGCCTCTGCGCCTCGGCCATGTCCGCCACCGGCAGCAAGAGACAAAACTCTTCACCGCCGACGCGAAAAACATGCTCAGGGGACGGCACAAACTCCTGCAGTAGCCGCGCCAACTGCTGCAACACCCTGTCGCCGGCATCGTGGCCCAAATTGTCGTTAATCTGCTTGAAATGATCGACATCCACCAGCAAGAGTGCCAAACGCCCTGTTATCTGTTGCTGCAGTAGATTGAATACCGGTTCCAGATGCAAGCGGTTGTAGACAGAGGTCAGTGGATCCAGCGCCGCCATCAGTTGCAAACGTTCAACCATTTCGGCCCGCTTGCTCTCAAACACATGACTCATGATCCACAAAGTAGACAGACACAGACCCACGTTGATGAATAAGGAAAAATGCAGCTCCGACTCCAGCATAACCAGCCGCAGCAGCAATAAACTCATACCACCAAAGATAAATACCGCGTTAAAACCCACGCCCCAACGTTTACCCAGCAGCAGATAAGAAAGCAGCGGAAAGATAAATAACCAGCTGTAGAGAATTGAGCTCAAGCGCGCCTGCCAAATTCCCAGCAGCACGATGAAAAAGAGCAAAGACAGAAAGCATAACGACCACTCTTTCAGCCTGGAGGTTGTGGGCAAACGGTAGAGCAACAACAGACAGAAACCGGCCATGGCCAGTTCCATCAAAGACAGTAATGGCAACCCCATATACCAGTTAAAGCCACTGAACAGCACCCCGAGGCAAAAAATAGTCCATGCGCTGACTTTGAGCGCAACCCGACGGTACTCGGATTCGTCCGTCCATATCTGGCTGAGATCCACAAGCTTCCCCTTGAATTAATCAGGCAAATACTAACCCAAAGGGCCAACAGGGCAAAACAAAGGAAGGGGTATTGGCGGGATAAAAGAAACCCGGCACGGGCCGGGTAACTTTAGACTGCTTTGGCTTTTTTGTGGAACATCAGCTTCCAAAAACTCTGGGACTTGGCTTTGGCAGGCTTGGCCTTATGTTCCTGAGTTTCAGTGGCGGTTTGCCACAGAGAGCTGACCCACAAACCTTGATAGGCTTTCATCGATTTTTCCTCTTTACTTGGGACGCTGATCAAATTAACGCCGCCATGACTATTAGTAAAATGAATTAATTCCATAGCGAGAATTCCAAATAAGCATGAACGTACCTATCAAGACCTTACACTGCTTTCTGACCCTGGTGGAAACCGGCAACTTTACCCGCGCCGCCGAGCAGCTGTACCTGACTCAGCCGACATTGAGCAAGATGATCCAACGTCTGGAGGAATCCCTGGATCAACAGCTCTTGATCCGCAGCAATCAGAAGGTAGAGCTCACTCAGGCCGGAGAGATATTCCATGCCAGCGCCTGCCAGATAATAGGTCAATGGCACAGAATGGAGCAGGACTTGAGTAACTTGAGTGGCCTCAAATCCGGCCACCTGCGCCTCGGGGTCTGCCCCATGATGAGCAGTCTGACCATAGATCTGTTGACCGAGTTTCGCCGCACCTATCCGGCGGTCGAGTTGCAGATGCATGAATACGGTGGTTTTGGTTGCGAGCAGGCACTGCTGGCCGACACTCTGGACATCGCCTTCACGGCGCTGCCGGCCACCCATGGAGAGCAGCTATCTTCATCGCCGCTGCAGGGTTATCCGCTGAAGGTCTGCCTGCCGGTAGGTCACCCACTGACCAGCAAGCAGGCGATAGAATGGCGGGATCTGGCCGAGTATCCTTTCATTCTCTACAACGAGGACTTTTCACTGGCAAAATTATTGACCCGCCTGAGCCGCGAGGCCGGGGTCACGTTGAATATCGCTTTTCGCAGTGGTCAATGGGACTTTCTCGGCGCCATGGTACAGGCTGGAATGGGGCTGGCGCTGCTACCGGAGCCCATCTGCGACAAGCTCGGCGAGCAAACCCTCAGCTATCGGCCCATGGCGAGTGAAATCACCTGGCAGCTGGGGCTGATTTGGCGCAACAACCTGCCCTTGACCCCGGCCGCCGAGGCCTTGGTTGCCCTCAGCAAAAAGGGCTTGTGAGCAGGCAAGCTATCAGCTTGCCTGTTCCTCATCGGTTGGGATCACCAGCACATTGCTGCGCACGCGCCGCAAGATCTGCTCGGCGGTATTGCCTATCACCCGTCCCATCAAGCCCTGGCGCTGACGAGCACCTATCACCAGATAGTCGCTCTTGAGCCTGCAGGACAACTGATACAGACAAAGATCCGGATCGCCGGCAATGATATGGATCTGCTCTTTGGGAAGCCCGGTCTGGTCCAGCATGGCCTGATGCTTACGCCAGGCCGACTTGACCATTTCATGCAGGTTGAGCACCTCAAGATCGCGGATCACCTTGGGTACCCGGATAATATGCGCCAGATGCAACTTGGCACCGCTGGCCTCGGCCAACTGGCGGCCATGTTGCAACACCAGTTGGTTGAGGCGCTGTTTTTGCTGGCTTCTGGCATCGAGATCCACCGCCATCAGAATACTTGACGCCTTCTTGATCGGATTGTCGCTGAGCAGCATCAAGGGCACCTTGGTACTGCGAATAAGATGCCAATCGGTCGGCAGAAAGTGCTCGCTCTGGTGAACTGTTTTGACCACCATATCAAAACCATAGCGGCCGGCATGGTTACTGACATGCTCGTAGAGATACTTGCTCCAGATGATATGCAGCGGTACATCTTCGGCATCCAACTCCTTGAGATGAGCCGACACCTCGGCTTGCTTCTCCTTCATCAGCCGCTGCTGGGCGGCCCCGGCAAGCCGTGGGCTATAATAATCATCACCGGAAAAATATTCGTAGCAATAAGCAAATACCTGTGGTTGCTTACCTAGTAGTTCCGCTACTTCCAGTCCCTTGGCAATCGCATCAGTGTTAGCCTCTTCATGTTGTTCGATGATAAAAAGCTTACCCATTTGTTTTCTCCGGATTTTTCTGGTAATCGGCTATTTTTTAGACTCTAATCTGATGCAGAATAAACCATACTGATCCCGATCAACAATTGCACCTATGGGGGATACTCAATGTCGATAGATAGCCTGTTGATCGCCTTGTTCCTGATCTTGCTGTTCTCCCGGGTGCTGGGAGAGTGCTGTAACCGTATCGGTTGGCCGCCGGTGGTGGGGGAAATAGGTGCAGGCTTGTTGCTGGGCCCTTCAGTGCTCGGCTGGCTCGAACCGACCCAGGTGCTGGCAAATATCGCCGAGCTCGGGGTGATACTGCTGCTGTTTTCCATCGGCGCCGAAACCTCGATAAAACGCCTCTACAGCGCCGGGCGCCAGGTGGCGGCGGTGGCCATTATCGGCATAGTGATGCCGCTGCTGCTCACCGGCCTGGCCGCCTTTTACTGGCTGGAGCTGTCGCTGTTTGCCGCCATCTTCTACGGCTGTACCCTGACGGCTACCAGCATAGGCATCTCCCTCAGGGTGCTAAGCGACAGTGGCCAGCAACAATCCAGTGCCGGTCATTTGATTCTGGGAGCGGCGGTATTCGACGATATTGCCGGGGTAATACTGCTCAGTTTGCTGTTCAACTTTGCCAGTGAAGGCCAACTGGCACCGCTGGCAATTATCAAACTCTGTGGCTTACTGCTGCTGTTTCTGCTGCTGGCGCCGCCTCTTGGCAGAATGCTGGTCTATCTGCTGCGGGTATTCAGCTACCAGTCCCAGACACCCGGCTATGAAGCCGTGGTTATGCTGACACTGATCTGCCTGTTTGCCTGGCTGGCACACCTTTTCGGCGCTCCGGCACTGCTCGGCGGTTTTGCCGCCGGTTTGGCGCTATCAAGGCAGTTTATCTGGCCCTGGCAGAAGTATCTGCAAAACCCCTTTCCCTTTACCCACAAGCTGGAAAAATCGATGCAACCGCTGACCGATGTGTTCGCGCCTGTGTTCTTTGTCTATGTGGGGATAAGCCTCGACTTGAGCCAGTTGAACCTCAGCCCCTACAGCCTGTTACTCTTGCTGGCGATGATACTGCTGGCATTTATCGGCAAGCTGGCCGCCGGTTTGGTGGTCAGCGGCACTTGGCGGCAAAAGCTGATAGTCGGCAGTGCCATGGTGCCCAGAGGTGAAGTCGGTTTGGTCTTTGCAGAAGTGGGGCGGCAGTTGGATATCATTCCGGCCAAGGTATTTACCGAATTGGTGTTGGTAATAGCCATCACCACCCTGCTCGGCCCCTTGCTGCTCAGACGCCTGTTGCCCAAGGAGGGCGAAGCATAAAAAGCCGCGCCATATGAGGCGCGGCATTTTATGCTTCCAGATAACTTCAGCTTATTGACTCAGTTACCTTTCAACTCTGTCTCCAGGAAGTCGGTCAGCGAGCGGTACAAATGGGTGCGCACCTTATCCCCCCGCATCGAGTGCTTGGAGCCGGGGTAATCTATCATGCGGAACAACTTGCCTTCATCCTGCAGCGCCTTGTATACCCGGGTGCTATTCTCGAACAATACATTGTCATCGGCCATGCCGTGATACATCAGCAAGCCTGAACGATACTTGCTCACATAGGGGAAGACACTGCTGGCCTCGTAGCCCTTGGCGTTGTCGTCAGGATGGCCGAGGTAGCGTTCGGTGTAGTGGGTGTCGTACAGGGCCCAGTCGGTTACAGGGGCGCCACTGATGGCCGCCTTGAAGTAGTCGGGCGCCTTGAACAGGCTCATCAGCGCCATATAGCCGCCATAGCTGTGGCCATAGATGGCAATGCTGTCGGCCTTGACCCAGGGAAGGGTACGCAGGAAATCGACACCTGTCTTCTGATCTTCCACTTCGGCTTCACCAAGATGGCGGTAGATTACCTGCTCGAAGGCCGTGCCTCTATGCGCCGAGCCCCGGTTATCCAGCTGGAACACGGCAAAGCCCTGCTGCAACAGATATTGGGTGTAGTAATCCTGCTCACTCCAGCTATTGACCACCAACTGGGCGTGAGGCCCACCGTAAACCCGCACCACCACGGGGTATTTGGCCTTACTATCGAAATTCACCGGCTTGAACAGGCGGTATTGCAGCGCCTTGCCATCTTTGGCCTTGAGGGTGCCAAACTCGGGCAACTGCCACAGCCCGGCATAGTCATACAGAGGGTGTCCGGCCTTGACGGCGTTCTCTTCCACCCAAGCCAGATGCTCACCGCTTTGGTTGTGCAGACTCACCTGGGGAGGCTGCGACAGACTGTTGAAGTAGTCGAGGTAAACAGACTCCTTGTCGGCAAACACGGCATTGTGCATGCCGCCACGCCGGCTGATCCGCTCTATCTCACCGCCATTGAGGCTGACCCGATACAGATGGCGCTCGACCACACTGTCTTTACGGCCACTGAAATAAACCCAGCCCTGCTTTTCATCTAGGTGTTCTATCTCATCGACCGCCCATTTTCCCCTGGTCAGTTGCCGTTTGACCTTGCCCTTATCATCAAACAGGTAGATATGGTTGAAGCCATCACGCTCGGATGCCCAGATAAAGCCGGGCTGCTGCTTGAGAAAATAGAGGTCGTGGTTGAGGTTAACCCAGGCATCGCTGCGCTCGGACACCAGAGTCACGGCGCCTTTGCCCTCGCGGCTGTCTACCTGACGCAGATCCAGCTGCTGCTGACTGCGATTCTGCCACTGGAACGACAAGTGCTTGCTGTCCGGCAGCCATTTCACCCGCGGCAGATAGATATCTTTCTCACTGCCGAGATCCATCCATTGGGTCTTCCCGGACGCCAGCGATACTACCCCCAGGGCAATCTCGACATTGGGCTTGCCGGCATAGGGATAACGCTGCTCGGTCAGCTTGATGCCATCGGCATAGATCTCATTGCGGGTCACCAGCTCTACACCCGACTCATCGATGCGGGTATAGGCGATGGCCGATTCATCCGGTGCCCACCAGTAACCTGTCATACGGTCCATCTCTTCCTGAGCCACAAACTCGGCCATGGCGTTCTTGATGGCCCCGCCACCATCCTGGGTCAGCGCAGTGAGCTTATGGTCTTTCAGCTTGAGAACATAGAGGTTTTGTTCGGCTACAAAGGAGACAAAATTGCCCTTAGGCGACAGTTTGGCATCTGTAGCAAAGGCATCCCCTGTCGGCAGCAGAGTCACCTTGGCATCGGCCAGGCTGAAGTAGTAGAGCTTGCCGGCCGCCGGGATCAGCAGTGCCTGACTGTCGTCGGCCCAGAAGTATTCCATGATCCCCTGGCCATACACTCGCTGCCGCTCGCGGCGGGCCTTCTCTTCATCGGAAAGTTCACCGGCTTCGAGCCTGGAGGCGTCCAGCAGCAAACTGACCTGGCCGGTGGCGACATCCATCTGCCAAAGATCGTAGAAATACTGATTGTCTTTACGGCCCGCCAGGTAAGTAACCCGCTTGCCGTCGGGAGACAGTTTCAGCCCTCGGGGACTGGCACCGGCCAGTGCCGGTGAAGAATAGAGACGCTCAACCGTCAAAGGGGTTTTGCCACCCTCCAGAGCGAAAGACTGGCCGGAGGCCAGTGTCAAAGGTATTGCCATAAGCGCCGAAGCCATCCAAGTTTTTTTCATTATTATTTCCGGAATTGTAGGATACAGGGGCTTTGGCATCCGGCCACAGCCCAAAAAACAGCCCTCATTCTGCCCCAATTGACAAGGGATCGGCAAACCCGTGCAATTGGCCGCTGAAATATCGCCGGTTCTCGGTTATGATCCTGTCCCAGAAAAAGCTCAGACCTCTTTTAAGGAAACAAGATGCAGACTCTGGCCCAAACCCTCAAACAGCAGGCTGTCAGCCCAGCCTTGTCCCAATTGCTCCTCACTCTGGCCCAAAGCTCAGTCGCCATCAGTCAGGCGGTAAGACACGGTGCACTGGCCGGTGTGCTGGGCGCCACCACCCAGGAAAACGTTCAGGGTGAAACCCAAAAGAAACTGGATGTGATCACCAACGAAATGCTCAAAGATGCCCTCAAGGCCGAAAGCACAGTGCGCGCCCTGGCATCGGAAGAGGAAGATCATATTGTTGAAGTCGGTGACAGCGGTGAATTTCTGGTGTGTTTCGACCCACTGGACGGCTCTTCCAACATAGACATCAACTCACTGGTGGGCACCATTTTTTCTGTACTGCCGGCACCCGAGGGGGAGATCAGCGAGCAGAGTTTCCTGCAAAAAGGCAGCGAGCAACTGGCGGCTGCCTATGTGCTCTATGGCCCATCGACCATGCTGGCCCTGACCACAGGCCAAGGGGTACAACTCTTTACCCTGAACCCGGACAGCGGCGAGTATCTGTTGACCAATGAAGCAGTGAACATTCCCAAAGACACCGCCGAGTTCGCCATCAATATGTCCAACCAGAGATTCTGGGAAGCGCCGATGCAGACCTATATTGCCGATCTGCTGCTCGGCAAAATAGGCCCGAGAGAGAAGTCGTTCAACATGCGCTGGATTGCCGCCATGGTGGGCGATGTGCACAGAGTATTGAGCCGCGGCGGCATCTTTACCTACCCAACTGACAACAAGAATCCGGATAAGCCCTACAAGCTGAGACTGATGTACGAAGCCAACCCTATGGCACTGCTGGTTGAACAGGCCGGCGGCAAGGCCAGCACAGGTTATCAGCGCATTCTCGACATCCAACCGGAGCAAATTCACCAGCGGGTAGCTGTCATCCTGGGCTCGGCCAATGAAGTCGATGCCTGCCTCGAGTACCATCAGCAGGATTACAGCGGCGAGCCTGAACTCTAAACGCCGCTTGGGGCTGCCGGGGTCGGCAGCCCTGAATTGACGGTACAATTCAAGGCCTGAGACAGATAGCCTGGGATGAACTGTTGGCAATTAGTCTTAAGACTGCGGCCTTTCATTGGCAAGCCGTCAAATCGCGCTATAATACGCGCCACACTGAACTTCAGGCCGGACCTGAAATAGATTTATACACAGTCTAAGGATACTTCCATGAGCTTAAATGCAGTGCCTGCGGGCAAATCCCTGCCAGATGACATCTACGTGATCATCGAAATCCCACAAAACCACGACCCTATCAAGTATGAAGTGGACAAGGACACAGGTGCCTTGTTTGTGGATCGCATGATGACTGCGCCTATGTTCTATCCTTGCAACTACGGCTATGTGAACCAAACTCTGAGCCTGGATGGTGATCCGGTAGACGTACTGGTTCCTACTCAGTATCCACTGCAGCCAGGCAGCGTTATCCGTTGTCGTCCAGTTGGCGTACTGAAAATGACCGACGAGTCAGGTGAAGATGCCAAGATTGTTGCCGTACCACACGAGAAGATCTCCAAGGAATACGGTCATATCCAGGATGTGAACGATCTGCCTGAGCTGCTGAAAGCCCAGATCAAACAGTTCTTCGAACACTACAAGGATCTGGAATCCGGCAAGTGGGTTAAAGTTGATGGCTGGGAAAATGCCGAAGCCGCCCGCGCCGAAATCCTGTCAAGCGCCGAGCGTTACAAAGGCTAAGTGGCCCTGTAACCCGAGGATAAGCATAAAAGCCAGCCAACAGCTGGCTTTTTTATGGTTCATCGCAGATTAGCGTGGACTGGAAATGAAAACGGTTGGAGAGTTATTGT